>JAVZCK010000011.1 GCA_038874435.1 Thermoplasmata archaeon | reverse complement strand
GCAATTCCCTTCTTTTTGTAGCGTTTGACCCATTCTGGTAGTTCTGTCATATTACTCAAAGCAGTAATATCAAAGGGATTAATAAAACTTTCGGTGCGCTCATGGAAAATTGCATACTGGCAAGACGAATTTACTTCTGAGCTCTCAAAGTCTCATAATGCCTATTACACAATCTTTGGGAAGTTAGTGGGTTCTGTGGAGTAATTTGTTTCATATCTAAAATAAATGCAGTAGCGATTGTTTTCGCTTCCATATGTCTGTCCAATTTTTGGCCCGATTATGTAGACCAACTGTTCTTCTGTTTGAGCGTCCCTGACAAAATAACCTTCTAGATGGCGTTCCAATTTCCCGTTAATTCCTAAACCTTTAGCAATTGAAATTGAATCATTTTCAAAGGAAGGCATTGATACATCTAGATTTAGTATCACTCCAAAGAACTCACGTGTCTGTTGCCAATTTTCCAATGCTGAGCTGAGCCCTGAATCAAAAGCAATTGGGCCTTTGTAGAGGTATGGAGAGGTAGTAATTTCTGAGCTTCGCAGCTCTGTTGTATATATTTTTTTGCTATTTCCAGTAGATTGCGAATTTATAGCAGTAAATGCAAGACATCCTACAAGGATGGCGATAACGCACCCACAAGATACGATGGCTATAATCTTTTTATTCACTTTTCCACCTCCTGCTATGTATCACATACCCATGAATAATACCATGGTTTATATATTTTTGTAATGCTTCCTCCGAGACCTTCAACTTAAGAAAAATTTTTGAGGTGAGAAAGTCATTTGCCTACTTTAGAAATTTTCTAAAGTGGCAGGAGGCATTAAGTTGAAGGTCTCCACCGCCTATATTAATTCAAACCATTTTTGCAGTCTTCGAGATATTACAAGAACAATAGTGAAAATAGAGACACCTATGATGAGAGAAAGGCCAAGAGTTACAAGTGGATTTAGAAAAACATTTTTCTCAGGAGGACACTTCTTCTCTTGCAGGGGAAACGGTTTCACTGATGGAAGATAGTCGGCAGATGAGAAGCCAGCCCACGCTCCATCATAGTTTGATGTCTTTAGTGCCACAGGTATATCCACAAATCCATCAGTATTATTATCCGGGCTGGTAAATGTAGACCAGTAATTTCCAACATCAGAAGCATTCAAAAAGACCTGCTTGTCAGCTATCACTGATATGTCTTCTCTGATTGGTTCAATATCGAAGAAAAAGTTGTTTCTGTACATCTTTGTTTCTTCACCGACTATTTTCATGTAGCCCCCATGTTCTCCAGCAAACCAGTTATCATGAAAACTGCAATTTTTAATAACGACAACGGACTGATAAAATGTATTATTTGTTACAGTTGCATATTCTATATAAATTCCAGAGCTGGGAGCGAAAACACAATTATCAATTACACAATGGGATACATTTTTGACCAAAAATCCGCCTGAAGATACACTATGGGAATAGATTACACAATTCTTTATTGTGAAATACAAATCAACATTTTCTATCACAATCGGATCGTAAAATGTATCTGGTGCGCCTACAAAATAGTATGTTGTTGCTTTTTCCCGCAGTTCAAACCCTTCGATTACCTTTGGGTCTTCTACCGTACCCTTACCTGGAAACCTGTTCCATGCTGTAGCATGATCTCCGTCAATGTGCAATCCCACTATTACATTTCTGTTCTCTTCCCACCATCCCCATACACCTGAAAAGATACCACAAAAAATTAGAAAAAAAGATACAAAAGCAAAAATTTTCTTTCGCTTCATGGAACTCACGCGCCTTTGATTGTGAGAGCGTCGTAGCTGATTTCAGTTGAGTTGTCTGAGTAATACACTTCGTAAGTAATGTAGTGCATTGGTGCTAACACCACACCAGTTACTGCAGGCCCAGATATCTCAGGCATAGCAGCATACAATGTTCTAATATCAGTTATGAGTATTTTCTCCACTTTGTCCGATGTTTTGTTTATCAGCAACCCTTCCTTTTTGAAGTATTGGAGAATCTGATTTGGAGAGCCAATGTATACACTGGCATTCTTGCTCAATGTAAAATCAGTGGGTCCATCGATCCAGAGAATGTGGCCTGTGCTGTTAAGACGGAATGCATAGCGCCAGTCCAACTCAAAAGAATCGTAGTACATCTTCGCATCTACAACCTTTGCGATTATCTTTACAGTTCCACCAGGTATATACTCTTTATCTGCTCCTACATATCTGCACTCTATTCTGAGATTGTTTTTTGCATTCACCAGAATTTTGCTCAACACGGTGGTCTCCATAAATCTCTGGACAATTTCCACACAGCTTTCATTTGAGATAAATTTGGATTCGTCTACTCCAACTGGGATTGAAGAGTCTCTGTATCTCAACGACATTGAGTAATTTGAGTTCGGATTGTAATCTGGGGTGATAAATTCAACACTTTTCTGTCCATTCTCAATTCTCCAGCCCTCGTATCCGTTTGAGATAGTGCCATTTACACCCAGTGCTGATGCAATCTGTGTGGCTTTCTCCCTGTTTGTGTGAAATACAACATCATAAACATTCCCGTAACTTGACCAGGTCTCAAGTTTAGCGCTTAGTGAAACATCAAAGCTTATATTTGATCCGTTGTAATAGTTTCCACCACTGATATAGCCAGGTCTTACAAATTCAACAGGATATTCTATATTCTGGTTTATGGGCTTTTTCTCACTTTTCTGACTCATTTGCCACCAGAATACCACACCAATACTAGAAATCACGATTATGGAAACCACAACAGAAACCCAAATCTTTTTATTCATTCTGACACCTCCTTTTTCATTCAGTGTGGCCAGTCAACCAGCCACTCATAGTATACCATGTAGCAATCAAACTGAATGTCGCCGTAATTTTTGTCAATAGGGTCTCGCATTGGATTATTAATAGTGTCCTGGTAGAAATAGTATTCTGTTCTCACATACTGTCCAAACTCATAGACATCAGCGGCAGCTGCAACTGATGCACCTCTAATCCACTGGGTATGCCCCCAAGATTGTTGAGCATCCGCATAGGTCGCTCTCTGCCATGCATATCCTACCCCATTGTCTGTAGGGTCGAATAAATACACTGCATATCTCTTTCCCCTTGGCCAGAAATCACCAGCATCCCAGTAATTATACTGGTAAGCATACGTCTTATAGCCATTAAGTACATGCAACCCTGTTGGTTGGTTATCACCCCATGCAAGAAGAGCACCAGTGGCATCTAGACCAAGTGCGTAGCATGCAGAGAAAATTAGCCACTCCATATCATATTGCCCCCAGCCATCCTCTCCAGCATCAGTCATGCTTCCGTCTGAGTACTTAATGGAATTTAAGTTCCCGATTCCTCCGTGTCCAGAGAAGTACACAATATCTACCTTCTCTCCCCAGGGTGTATTAGGGTTCCCTCTTACATCTAAATCCCTGTCTCTGGCCATCCCGTCGCCATGCACACCAGAGTCACTTCCTCCCCATCCTCTTGCTATCATTTCACTGTAGAATCCATTTTTGTATCCCCACCAATACTGTTTCCCATGCGCATCTAAATCACTGTATGGCAAATCTGGGTCCGATGGGTAATCCTTGCACCATATTGCTCCCACCTCTTTCTTGTTTGCGTCGTCCTGTGCCGCGTTCGCTGTAGGCATTTGAGCCACAGAGCACCAGAATAGTGCGAAAAGCACTATTCCTATTCCGAATACTCTCCATTTTGTGCCCATTTTTCTCATCAATAATAAGAAAACAAATCATATATATATATCGCAAGTTTTCACAGTTTGAAGCATAAACACTGGCCAATTCTGGATTGTTTGATGAAAAATTATGCCAGTAATTTCAAATAATCATAAAAAACAGCGTCAAATTGTGAAATCACACATTAGGTTTATATAGGAGAACCGTGTAGAATATTACCTGGAAAAATTCAATGTGGGTTAATCCAACTGCACATAGACATTAGGTGTGTGATAAAAAATGCCAGGGTTATTGAAACAATTGCAGGCAATGCTGGGAGATACATACGCCAAAGGAGACCTCTTTGAAAATTATGTGATTGATCACTTCCCACAAGAGTTTTTCAAAATCTTGCATGCAACAACCAGACGGGACGACCTAGGAGGCAGACAAATTGAATCCGCTAAAAATCCAGATTTTCATCTCCAGCATATCCCTTCAGGTCACAAATTCTGGGTTGAAGCAAAATTCCGGCGAGACCTGTTCCAGAACAAACTCGTCTGGTGTAAGGAATTTCAACTAAAAAGGTATAAGGAATTTCAGGAAGAAGTTAGACCTGAAAAGGTTTTCATAGTAATCGGGCTAGGAGGGAGACCTACATCCCCAGAAACAATGTACTGTATCCCTCTTGATGAAATTGAATATGTAGGTCTTTATCTCAACAAGATAGAGCATTATCGCAGAGATCCAACTGCAGAATTTCGCTACAGGAATGGCGTTCTGTTTTAAAAAAATAACTATGAGTTGTCCATTCACCATCTACTTCATCAAATCCTCGTATGCAGACCTTGCCGCAAGAGCACCCTGGGCGGCAGCCACAATTACCTGATTAAACAGCCCAGTTATGTCCCCACAAGCGTAAACGCGTTTCACATTTGTTCTGCAGTTCTGGTCAACACTGACATATCCATTTTCTTTCAACGAAACACCCAGCATCTTTGGAATCTCGTTCTGCGGCTCATCGCCTATAGCCACAAAGACACCATTCACATGGAGCTCGGTAACAGTTCCATCCATCTTGTTCTCCACTCGCAGCAATTCCACTTTTTTCTCACCCACAATTTCCTTCACAACGGTGTTCCAGAGAATGTTTACATTTTTTTCCTTTAATCGATTATAATAAACTTCCTCAGCCCTTAGCTTATCCCTTCTATGAATGAGATAGACCTCAGCACCAAGGTCTCGCAGATAAAGGGCTTCTACGGCCGCAGTATTACCTCCTCCAACAACAGCCACCTTTTTATTTCTGAAAAAGAACCCATCACAGGTTGCACAGTAACTTACCCCTCTTCCTCTAAGTTTCTCCTCGCCTGGCACTCCAAGTTCCCTGTGTTTCGTTCCTGTAGCTATAATTAATGTCCTCACTTTCTCTTTCTCGTTCTGGGTTTTCACTTCAAACTCCCCATTCGCATCGACGCTCACACCTACAACCTTCTCATTCACAAACTTATCCACATATTTTTTTGCATGATTTTCCATGGCAGAAACCAGGTCTGTGCCACTGACTTCTGCAAAGCCAAGATAGTTCTCAATGAGAGGAGAAAGGGCTGCATTACCACCAGAAATTCCATGTTCAAAAACTAGCGTACTCAACCCATACCTTTTTGCATAAATTGCTGCAGACATACCCGCCGGACCGAAACCAATGATTCCAACATCAAATGACATAGTCATCCCTCACTTCAGATAAACAAAAGTGTGATACTGAATATCATAATTCACTGAGATTTCCTTCCTTTCTATCACCACTTTATAGAGCGTGTTGCTGTTGAACGAGACAAACGGTTTCAAGGCATCTCGATATGCAAGTTCCGACGGATCAGTGTAGTAGTTATGCGCAGTATCATTGAGAAGGACAGGATTCCATGGATGGACATTCACCCTGAAGTTAACATGAGCAGTCCTAGATTTCTGAGTAAGAATTACCGAATTTTTGGTGATGTTTATATTGTATATGTCTCCATAAAACAGTTTTTGAATTGGAATCCCACTCTGGTTAGTTTCAAAGGTTATGTATTTCGTGGTGTTTCCATTAACTGTAGAAACACTATCTATCACATCTGCAATTTTTCTGGCAATCTGGCTGAATTCCGTATCTTTGATTGTGTTCTGCTGCACTGTGAAAAAAGCCACTACCGACGCAAGAATTATGAATACCGCAACCGTGACTGCAACATAGGAACTCAGCCATTGCCACATACTCTAACACCTACACGCCTATTGCTAACTGGCCCATAACAGTTGTCACAGCGTAAATCAGCACTGCGATTGGAAGCGTTGTTGCTGCCATTGCTTTACGCTCTGACCAGTCCTCTCCATGTTCCACGCCCGTGACAAAGTATATTATGATAAGGTCTGTGAGGATTAGGTAGATACCAAGAATAAGATAGAATACATGGATTGAAATCAACTGAGACTGAGTAATGGCAACCAGCGTTTTTGAGAGAAGAACATAAAGGGCAGAAGTCATTCCCATAACGATAGGTGCAAATACAATTGCAGTGGTCTTCATCATGCCCGCTGTGCTTGCTAACTCTCTTCTAATTTCATGGTCAACTTTCTTCAGGTCTCGCTGGTAGTTTGCAATTTCAATGATTGTTTGCCCTGCGGTCAGTGGGTCCTTTTTCACAATTTCAGTAATCGTTTTGAAAGTAACTGCAATTAGCTTGGATGGAAATTCTCTGAGAATTCCTCGCGTTCTGCTGAACAGCACCTCATCAAGGGTCTCGCCTGAAACCTGAATTGAGAATACAATTTTCTTGAGAAGTTCACCTACCTTGGTGCCTTCCATACTCTCTGCAGTTCTTTTCAGTGCGACTTCAACAGAACTTCCTTCAGCCATTCTGCTTCCAAGTTGGAACAAAGCATCTGGGAATTCCTCTTCCATCTTCATTATGTCATCTCTTTCCTTCTTAATTGCAAACACAGTTGTACCGCAATAGTATGCGATACCCAGGCCCACTCCAACAATAACAGGTAGAGGTCCTATGTAATAATAAATTGTTCCCTCTGGCGCAAGCACCATGGGAATAGAGATTAACGAGATACCCACCATTAGGATAAGCGAAGTAATAAGAATTGCATTTCGCTTTTTCTTACTCATGTTAGACTTGATTTTAGGTGGTGGAGTAGTCCCAGGTCTTCTTCCGAGAATGTAGTATGCATAGCCAAAGGTCACCACAGGGAAAAGAATGTCCATCAACACAACTAGTGTAACCGTATTGTCTGATGTTTGCTGTGCTCCTGTGATGCCTGCCGCAGCAGAAGAACCTTCTGTCGGAATTGTGAGATTTATGTTTACAAGGGATATCATAGGTAACATTGCACCAATCACCATCGGCATGAGTATACCTATCGCAAACAAAATCGTAGTCGGTCCAGAAAGCGATGCAGCAAATTCATCAATTTTCTTTTTTGTTCCGAGCAGGACAATGTCCTTGGCTTTCTCGAGGTTTCGCTTCAATCCCTCTTCACTCCGCTCAAAAACCGCCATTCTTATTGCATAGAGCGCTCTCTTCAAATCCTCGTTCCAATAACCCCACTCGTAGGCGAAATCCAGAAACGAATCCTCTATTGTGTTAAACTTTCTAGTATAGATATTCCATATAACCTTTTTCAGTCCTGAAGAAAGGGGCTCGTCTGTATTCTCTGCAGCGAAAGCAACTGCCTTATCAAGTGCAGGCGTAAGGCTCATGGACATAACCATGTAGTTTACAGCTTCCGGTGCCCTCCCTAACATCCTCACCTTCAAGCGATTGGAAAGGATCCTTGGATAGTTGAACAGAAACACGAACACAAACATGGGAAGAAATGCAGTTGGAAGTATCATGTAAAGGAGATACATTGTAATATCTATTGGAATTACTACATAAATCACCAGCGCAATTATCATCATGATTATGAAGACAATCATCGTCATAAATATAGAAAGAAACTCTACCTCGTGGTACTCTACATCTATACCTGCAAAATATACCATCTTCTTAAACTCGGCCTGTTTGTAAACCTTTGCTGCATTGTCAAACTCACGCTTCGCTTTTTCATACTTTTTCAGGGCTTGTGCATATCTTGGATCATCTTTTGTGTAAATGTATTCCGCAGTAGAGAGATTGTTCTCAGCCAACTTCAGTTCCCTGTACTTTCGCTCATAGAACCTCTGAAGTTTTTTCTGACGTTTTTCAAGGGATGCCTGCTTGGGACCAAACCATTTGTTCACCTTTTTGCAGAGTTTAAGATACCAAAGGCCCTCTTCAATTTCTGGTACGGCTTCCTTCTTTTTTTTCTCAGGCATATTTAACGCTCCTTTCAAACCATTTGTTCCATTCATTCAACAACGCTACATAGTCCAGCTTTTTCTTGCTAGAGTAGTGTTTTTCTAGAATCTGCCAGAATGCGTTGTTGGATGCAGCTACCCACTTTGCCGTAAGCACTTGCGGTTTGTTATACGATTTTGCATACTCAACAATCTTTGCTCTGTAAGCCGCCCTAACCCCAATGTTCTGAATTGCATCCCAGTAATCAATACCCCATGAATCTGCAATTGCTTTAATCCTCTCTGAGTTTTTCTTGAATACCTCTGTTTCCAACAGTGTGTCAGAATGCTCATCATACTTCATTAAGTCATTAAACTGGCCTTCTTTCCCTTCTTCTTTAACAACTTCAGAAATTTGGGTGATTCTTCTCAACTGTTTCTGAGTACCGCCAGGACTCGTCAAACCTGCCACAACCACAATGTCTGTAGCGTTGAAGGACTTTGGTGGAATCCCTATGTCAAAGACCACTCTCTCATAAATTGCTCTAGGTGTGTTACCGTGGATTGTACCAAGGACTGCACTACCTGCTGTTCCTGCTCTCATGGCTTCATAAAGGGTCTTTGCCTCTTGACCTCTTACCTCACCGAGCACAATTGCACTTTCACCCAAACGTAGAGATACCTTAAGTGCATCATCTGCAGTGAGTTCTCCTTTTCCTCCGAGTGAGCTCTGGACGAATATGCCTTGAACTTTGTAACCCAGTTCTCTCATTTCAGGCACTGGCAATTCCAGTGTATCTTCAATTGTAATTATTCTCTGGCTCTGCGGGAACTCTAGCATCAATGCACCTACTAATGAGGTCTTACCAGAACCTCTGCTCCCTGTTACTAGGATGGTAGAACGCCCATCAATCAGGAAGGAAAGCAAACCAGCACCCAATGGAGATATGCTTCCGAGGTAAATTAGCTTCAGCAGTGTCCATGGATCTGTGGAGTGCCTCCTCAATGCAAATGCAATTCCTTCAGGGCTAAGTGGCTTACCAATAACCGTAACTCTCGTGTTATATTCCTTAATATCGGTTTCCAATACTGGCATCGCCTCTGAGAAAGGCCTCCCACTTTCAAGTCGGAATCTTGATAGGAGCGCCTCTGCATCCTCATCACCCACAGTCACATTGGTAATACACTTGTCACCAATTCTTGGGTCGTTATATCCACCAACTCTCAAGTGCACACGATTTTCTGATGCAGGGGCATCTATATACACATCCTGGACAAACTTGTCCTCAAGCATGGTTTCAACCACACCAAGTCCTGCTACATACTTTGTGAGAATCTGTGCCAGCTTGTTCACTGTAGCAATTTCCTCTGCTCTCGTCATTCCAATGTTAATTCCATGCTTCTTTGCAAGTTTGTAAATTAACCTTGTGCCCAGCTTTGTCACATATGTCTTTGTCTGCGATAACCTTGTGAGTTGTATATGTTTTGGATAATGCTGGCTTAATTCCTCTCTTGCAATTTGCACAAGTTGCATGTGTTCAATAGGAAGTTGATACTCATAAAGTGTCACATGGTAGAGAACATCAATCTGGTTTGGAATCGTGTAGAGTTCCACCTTCGCATCTTTCACATAGTATTCCCTTATTTTCGTACCATCATCTGGTGGTTTCGGTGCAACCCAAGATGATGAGAAACCTGGTCTGAACATGTGGTTTTTGTCTAAAATACGATTTATACCTTTTTTTAAGCCAACAATATCCACTTTGCTTATGGATTGGAGAATGTTTGCAAGCGGGGACCTACCATACCTCTCCATTCCTGGCTCCCTTGGAGTTGGGCGTAAAACAGGTGTTGCTTCCTGGTAGCCGGCCTGCGCCTCAGGTGCGGCTCCTGGTGGAGAATACCTTTGGGTAGGCACGACTTCGGGCGTGGCAGATTGAGTGTACTGGGGTTGAGGCGTTGTTGTCCTTGGAGGAGTACTCATGTCCGTACTTCTTGCCTCCCAAAGAGGTTGTTGAACTGGTTGAGGTGGAGGAGAGGCGGACTGCGGTTGAGCATAAGCTGGTGTTTGCTGTGGAGGCGATTGATAAGCTGGCTCTGAAATTCGTGGTGGAGGAGTATATGGTTGTTGTGGCTGCTCTGCAGGGCGAGGAGGTGCAGTGTATCTTCTTTCAGTGCTAGGTGCCACTGTCACCGTTGGTGATGCAGGTGCCGGTGGTGGAGTTTGTTGCGGTGGAGGCGAATATGAAGGTGTCGGTTGCTGTGGAGGTGGTGTGTAAGTAGGTGGAGGAGAGTACGCAGTTTGAGAAGGGTCAGGAGATTTTGGGGGTGCGGTGTACCTTCTCTCAGTCCCATGCGTAACTGTCATACCTGGACTGGGTGCGGATGACCCTTGCGGTGTAGCCGAAGGTGGCGGCTGTGGGGTCCTTGGAAGTGGTGTAGCACACATTCTGCAGTTGGTCTCTATCGGGCTGTTCAATGTACCGCACTTTGGACAAACTTTGAGATTCTTATCACCTTCACCATATGACTGTGACCTATCCGGTCTTTTTCCTCTGCGATCTGCCAATTTATCACCCCTATGTTATAATCTTGAACCCCATATACAGGATGTATGTTCTGAGGTCCTCAAGCTGATTGTGAAGATAAACGAAATCGCCAATTGTGGTTTCAATGCAGGGGGCACAACCCTCAGTCGGTGTTGCCCTTTCCAGTGCACTTACCTTCATTCCAAGCTCTGCATAGAATTCCCCAATGTCTCGGTATAACTTGCTCTTCAGCATCGGGAACAGAATCTGAGGATTGTAAGCACATCTGGGGCAGTTTACACCCCTTTTCCTTCTTGCCTCTGCTTTGCTTGCATCTTCTCCCGGCTGCGGTGCGAGCAAAGCTGGTGGTCTTACTGAGAGTTGATCCAATGTTGAACCAACCTGCACAATTTTCTTAAGCAACACCATTGCATCTCCAAAATACTGTCTTTCCACGAAATGAGCAAGGGTAAGAATGTCAACATTTTCTTCCTCTGTCAAAGCTTTGAGAACCCCTGTAAGGCATGCCTGGTTATCCAAACCACCAGCACCCCCACATTCCTTGCATCTTGTGACCATTTTTATGAGCCTGCCTTCCTGCACTACATCATATTCACACATCGGCTGCTCTTCGATTTTCTTTACCTGTGCACCTCTTCTTCCGAACATGGTTTACGCCCCTTTTTCCCTATAATTACATACAAGTATATAAACTATTATTCCACATTTGCTTTGCAACATCCCTGGCTGTCCGAAATTGTGGGTCTGAGTTTTCTTGCAATTTTCAACCTTGCTTTTTCTAGCTCAATCTCCAGCATGCCATCTGAGTATGGCTCAATCATTCCGAGAAGTTCACCTCTTGGTCCATAAATCCTTTGTCCTCCCCAGAAAACCAGGTTTTGTTCAGTACCAAGAAGGTTTGAATATGCAACATAGACCGTGTTTTCAATAGCTCTTGCTGGCAACACCGCTTCGAAAAATTTTTTGGTTGTGGATGGCGATGCTGAGATGCAGATAAGCATGTCCACACCTTTCATTGCATACGCTTTTGCAATCTCAGGGAAGAAAAGCTCATAGCAAATCAGTAAACCAATTCTGATGCCATTTATTTCAAAAATGCAATGTTCTCCATTACCGGGCGAGAAATACAGTCCCTCCTCAAATGGTCCGAAAGTAGCGAGTTTCCATTTTCGATAGCATTTTACATTTCCATCTGGCATCACCACGACTGCAGAATTGTAAACCAAATTTTTTGCAGAGCAAAATTCTGGCATACCAGTGACTATTGTAGTTTCATGTTCTGATGCAATTCTAGAAAGTTTTTCAACAATCGGGCCATTCAGCGGCTCAGCAAATCTGAGCATTCTGTTCTTGAGGGCATACCCTGTAACAAACATTTCTGGGAATACTACAAGGTCTGCAGAAGCAAGATTTTTCTCTATCAATTGAAGGTTCTTCTCAACATCCATCAGTTTGTGTCTCACTGCAGGAAGTGCAATCCTCATTTTTCTTCCTCCAAATATTGTTTCTTCATTGCATAGCTCTCTCCCATTTTTGGCTCGTAGAAAGCAAATGGTGCAACAGGAAACACAGAAGCACCAAGCTTCTCCGTAGCAACAAGGTTCTCTGCCACTCTCTTGATTTCCGTTGTGGGCATTGCGAAAATTATTTCAGTATGCTGGGTGCCTCCGAATCTTCTATCTCCTGCGCAGGGAATTGCGAAGATTGGTTTTTTGTTTTTAAATGCAAAGGCAGTTGCGGAGCATAAAGCCGCCTCTGCTACAGTATCTCCTGTAACCTTTTCTCCAGAATCATAGGCAAAGGCATGGATGAGCCGCATTATCTGAGCAGGCATTCCATAAAGCACAGCCACATCTGCCTCTTTCATTTTCCGCAACGAGTGGACAAAGAGGCCCGCAAATCTTTCATCTGTATCGCCAATTTTGAAAACATTTGCCATGAATTTCTTACCTGCATTTTCGTCTTTAGTATAGCGGCCTGTTGGAGCCTTGCCTGATGTGAAAATCTCAGGGGTTTTGATTAGGCCGAGACATGCAGCTCCAATTGCACAGACCGCTTTTTCTGCTACCCAGACATTGCCCATTTCCTGGTATCTTGCTATTGAGATTAACTGACAGAAGTTGTGGAGTTGAGGCATTGGAGATTTTGGTATGGCATCACCTTTTTTCAGAAATTTCACACCTGCAGTTCTTGTTGGAAGTTTCAACAGTGTCTCGATTGTTTCCAATTCTGATTCAAACATTTTTCCACCAGATGTGGTATCCTCAGGCAATATAAAAATTTAACCACAACTGCAAGCAAGGTGTCTTGGCTCTTCACAATAAAACTTGATAAACAAAACCTTTTTTATCCTCTTTTTGTATTAGGGCATGCTAATGGGCTCATGGTCTAGTGGTATGACATCGCTCTCACACAGCGAAGGCCGCCGGTTCGAATCCGGCTGAGCCCACTAATCTAGAAATGGTGAGTAGATGGTAAGTGTATTTGTCCTTATTAAAACAAAAACTGGAAAAAACAAAGAGGTGTTTGAAGGCCTCTCAAAAGTTTTGAAGACCAGACACAGGCACATGGTTTTTGGTGCGTACGATATTGTGGTAAAAATAAAGAATAGAACGAATGACGACCTGATCGATATAGTGAATACAAAAATAAAATCAAACCCTAGTGTAAACGCAGTAGCAGTTTTACAGTGCTGGGACGAAAAAGAGGGCACTATAGAAATTGTTTGAGAAAAGTGAAACTATGTTTATTAGTGTAGTAATTACTGTGAGAAATGAAGAAAAACACATCGCAGATTTACTCGACAGTTTAGTGGTCCAGGAACCACCGTTTGAGGTTTTGATTGTGGATTCATCCAGTGAGGACAGAACACGAGAGATCGTAAAAGAATACATGAAAAAATACAACAACATCAGATTGCTAGAGCATGGTGGCACAAGAGGAGAAAGCAGAAATTATGGTGTAATGCATGCTAAGGGGGAATATGTTGCCTTCACGGATGGCGATTGCATTACAAATCCTTTCTGGCTCTCTGAGTTGAGGAAGGGGTTGAAGGATGCCCAGATTGTAGCTGGAAAAACAATTCAAATTGGATACCATGCGTTTGAAAAACTTGAAAGAGTAGAATTGATGTATAAAGGGATGGATGTAACCTATCCTACTGCCAACATTGCTTACGAGAAAAAATTGTTTGAAAAGATTGGGGGCTTTGACCCCTGGTTTGTGACTGCTGAAGACATAGACCTGAACCTCAGAGCAGTTGACAGCGGTGCAAAGATTGTCTACAATCCAAAAGCAATAATTTATCACAGGGCAAGGGAAAGTTTTTACAAATTTTTCAAGCAGGCGTTCTGGAATGGATACGGAAGAAAACAATTGACGCTGAAACATGGCAAACTCTGGCAGAACTACAAGCCCACTGAAATGTTGAAGGCAAGTATCAATTTCTGGTATCTATCAAGATTGGCTTTTGCATTTCTAGGTTATATTGCTTGCAAGTTCTTTGGAAAACCAAGGAAGGTATGAGAGATGCCAAAAATTAAGGAAACTGAGTATTTTGGTGTCTATTCTGACGGCGAGAATTTTTACACATTGAATGCTGTGCCTGGTGTTTCTGTGTATGGCGAAGTGCTTGTGAAAGAGAAAGAGAGAGAATTTAGACGCTGGAATCCGATGAGAAGCAAACTTTCAGCAATGCTTCATAAAAAATTAAAGAACTTTGCTTTCAGAGAAAAAACATATGTGCTCTACCTTGGTGCTGCTTCTGGTACCACTGTGAGCCACATATCTGATATCTCTTCAAAAGGGAAAATCTATGCTGTAGAAATTTCAAAAACGCCGTTTATAAACTTACTCCGCCTTGCAGAGGCACGAAAGAACATAATTCCATTGCTTGCAGACGCAGCTAAAACCTATACCTACTCACCAGTCGTCCAGAAGGTTGATGTGATTTATCAGGATATTGCCCAGAAGCATCAGGTGGAAATCTTTTTGAATGCAACAAAAGAGTTCTTGCGAGACAAAGGCACTGGTTATCTTATAATAAAGGCACCAGCAATTGATTCAACGAAAAAAGTGGGTGAGGTACTGAAATCTTGTATGGCAAAGATAGATGATAGTGGGTTGACTATTTGTGAAAACATCCTTCTCGAGCCCTTTGATGCAGAGCACTGTGCCCTTGTAGTGAGGAAATAAACAAACATTATTATAACTCATACCTTTCAACTCCCATGGATTGGCTGACCGCCGTGATACTCGGAATCATCCAGGGAATTACAGAATGGCTTCCGATAAGTAGTTCTGGACACTTCATCGTAGTTCAGCATCTGCTAGGAGTGGAAGTACCATTTAGCTTCAATATAGGCTTGCATTTTGCTACCATGCTCGTAATAACTCTCTTTTTTCGCAGGGAAATTTTGGCAATTTTAAAAACCATTTTGAGAATTTTCTCAGATGTTTTGCATGGTGTAGGGCTCAAAAAGGCAGCTACAAGCACCCCAGAAAGGAAATATGCAATTCTGATTCTTATTTCAATAATACCAACAGGCATCATTGGTGTCATTGTTGACCTCTACATAATCGACTTGTACATCAAAACCCTCTTGCCTGTAGGAATTGCATTCATCATCCAGGGACTTCTAAATTTTTCAACTAGATTTGGAAAGGAGAAGAGAGACAAAGTAGAGATGAACATTAAGGATGCAATAGCTATTGGCGCTATGCAAGGGTTAGCTTCCTTCTCTGGCCTTTCAAGGTCCGGCTCCACTATCGCAATGGGAGTGGCAAGGGGCATAAAGAGGGAGGATGCAGCGAGGTTTAGCTTTATTGCGAGTTTGCCTGCTTTCCTCGGCGCTACACTGCTAGAACTCCGAGAAATTACTGGTGTGAGTGGTAATATTGATATCAATGTGATGCTAATTGGTGGACTAACCGCGTTTGTTGTTGGGCTCCTTTCCCTCAAACTTCTGATGTGGATTCTCAAAGGAAAAAAATTCTACCTATTCTCCCTCTACTCTTTTGGATTTGCAGGGTTCGTGCTGGCGTTATATCTTCTCGGACTGTGATTTTGCAATATTCTTTGCTTTGTTTCCAAACCTTTCTGCGAGATATGTATTGTTCAATCGCTCAAAAATACCTCTTGCCTTCTCTAGATAGGTAACTGCAATTCCCAACTCTCCTTTTGCGTTGTGCATCTCGGCTATGTAAACATATGTCCATCCTAGATTGAATTCAAGCCCGAGTTCCTGGAGGACAGTTATTGCATTGGAAAAATTTTGCTTTGCAAGTTCCCAGTTGCGCTTTGCAGCATGGAGCTTACCAAAAATGGAGTAAAGAATCCCGAGTGCGTATTTATTGTCAAGTTTCGACACGAGCTTCATAGCCTCATCCAACATTTTCTGCGCTTCGTCCACTTTCGAGAGATTGATGTAGCAACTTCCCAGATTTATCAATCCGTACGTGTAAATCAAAATGTCCCCCATACTCTTCCCAAGGTTTACAGTTTCCCGGAAATACTCTGCGGCCTTTGCATAATCCTCTAATGTGTAATAAAAGACCCCAAATGTGTTGTAGATTCTGCAAATTTCAAATGGGTCTCTGAGTTCCTTTGAGAGTTTTAAGGCGTTTTGCAGATACTGAAGCGACACATTAATTTCGCCCTGATAGAGATAAATTCTAGAAAATGTGAGGAAAATCTTGGACTTAATAGCCGGATTCTTTGTCTTTTCAGCAAGTTCCACGGCACTCTTTATCCTCTCCTTTGCCTGTTTAAACTTGCTCTGCTTCCATTCAATTTCAGCAATTTCTCGAATGGCCTCGACAACTCCATCAGTATCTCCTATGGCCTCAGATAAGCCCTTTGCTTCCTCATACTTTGCTATCGCAGCAAGATAGTCCCCTCTTGCTCCATATACATCACCTACCCTCCTCACTGCCCTTGCAAGAATTACCTTGTTTCCTGTGTTCGTAGCGATGTTTGCGGCCTCGAAATAGTTTGCAAGGGCCTCATTAAAGTCACCAATTACCAGAAACATGTCGCCTATGTAAAGCAAAATTTCTTCTACAATTTCTGGCTTCACCTTCTCTTCGTCTAAAATCATCTGGATCTGTCTCATAGTTTTCAAAAATATCTTTATCCTGTCTTCTCCGTAGGGTTTCAAAACTTCAACAAGTCCCTTGCCCAGCTTAGGTATGTCACCGGATTTCGGGTTCTCGGGGGCAATTGAATAGGTTTCACACACACTTTCATAGAGCGTCTGTCCTGTGTCACCCACAATTTTTCTCAGCGTGTCCACAATCAAATCCCGAATTATGTTAGGTTCAGCCACACTCCCCACATGGAATGAAACAATTTATATTTTTCTGTGTAGGCCCCACCATGTGCATATCACACCCTTCATTGGAAATTAAATGCCATCAACGGTTCCAAAAAGTTATTATTCGCGAACGTATCTGTAAAGGTGCAATGACAGAGAAAGTTGATAAAAAGGAAAAATTATTGGCTCCTGTCTCAGGCTCTTCGTCTAGCATCCAGGAGACCATCCGAAACAACAAGTTCACCCTCTTCGTGCTCACAATTCTGGGCTCTGTTCTACTCTCAAACCTTGCTGGCTATGAAGGTGCTCTGAGTGTCTTCTTTGTTTTTGCAGTGGTAATGCTGATGGTTGTCTACATAAAATTTGAGTTTTACAGGGATGACCATGAGCTACCTGACTTTAACGAGTTTATCTTTGCACTTGCAGTCCTTGCCTTCAGTTTTATTTCAGTCCCCCTCAAAACCCTGGTTTCTGGTGGTGAAAACACTGGCTTCGGTGTCACAAATTACGCAATTTTTCTCGCAGGAGTTCTCTTCCTCTTCTATGGCTACCGCAAGATAAAGTACACCTACCCAGTCCTTGCCCTGCTAGTTTCCCTTTCAATTCTCAACATTCTCTTCTACAGCGAGAACACAGGGCTTTACGCAGCAGCCGCCAATATCCTGGCAAAGCCAGAAGCAGATGCCCTGGCTGGCTTTCTTTCCAGCATTGGAATTGAGTCGTGGTCAGGCCTAGCTGGAA
The DNA here is from genome assembly GCA_038874435.1 of Thermoplasmata archaeon. Lineage (NCBI taxonomy): Archaea > Methanobacteriati > Thermoplasmatota > Thermoplasmata > Thermoplasmata archaeon. The sequence goes on along the minus strand of JAVZCK010000011.1, from coordinate 59,013 downwards.
GTGGACAGGGTGCCCTCCTCTACATCCAGACCCATAAAGGCGTGAGCCAGATGTGGATTGCAGGTGGGTGCACAGGAGTGATGGGCATGGGCACTTTCGCAGCCCTTTCCTCTGCGCTTGTGCTCAATTTCAGAACCAAGTGGTGGCTCAAACCCCTGATTGTTGTGATAGGTACTATCGGTGCTTTTTTCGTGAACATGCTCCGTCTGCTCACCCTTGCTCTCTTGCTTTACTACTATGATATGCCCACAATGCTCTGGTGGCACAAAAACGAGTATTTTGCACTTGGAGACCTTTATCAGATGATTTACATGTGCTGTTTCTGGCTCCTCGCTTTCAAATACATGATTCCTGGTGAAAAAGATGAAAAGGGAAATAAACGAAGAAAAGCTGAAGGACTATCTGGAAAAGACAAGAAAAGGGCTTGAAGTTGTGAAAATCGCAGTTCCTGAGCGTTCCTACCTTCACCGCCTTGCAGAGGACTTTCTAGGCATGGCAAGGGCTTACTACAACGATGCCCTTCATTTTTACCAGCAGGGAGATTTTGTGAATGCATTTGCCTGTGTGAACTATGCCCATGGCTGGCTTGATGCGGGAGCAAGAATCGGGCTCTTTGATGTGGACAGAGACGATAAGCTATTCACGCTCTGGGAATAACTTTTTCTGCCTTGGCACTATGAGTGCAAAGAGAAGGAGGAGAGTGCCTGTGAGAGCAGCATACCATCCAAGCATCAGATTGTTAAGGAAGGATGTACCAGCAACATTGCTCATCCAGAGTTCTGCCTGCACTGTCGTAGCAAGAAGAGCCACGAAAGCCAGGAAAACTATTGAGAATCCAAATGCCAGCACAACCCTGTTGCCCCGCAGTTCCTGGAACCTTGAGTGAATAAAGCCAGAAAGCATCGCTGCAAGCCCGCAGAGGGGTAAGAGGAGCAGAGCAAAAGCACCTACTTCTCGCTGCAACTCAAACCCGTCAAGTTTCTGCTGGACTCCATTGTCCCAGAATACGGTCCAGAGAAGGAAAGGAGAGAGAAGGAGAAGAAGACCAGATAGAATCGCAATTAAATTTCTGGCAGTCAGCCCAATGATTAAAGGTGAATCAAACACATCCTTCATTTTTTCACCTCCTTATCTTCAAATTTTTCTTTTTTCTCTAGTTTTGCCACTTTCACGGTTCTTACAGGTTTCCTGATTGTAATCAGTCCTGCACCTGCTGCAGCAAGAGCCACAATTAAAGCGATAGTGATTATGGTTGGAGCCATGTCTGGATTGTTCACTGAAAATGTTTGCTCATAAACTTTCATGTTTCCCGCCGCATCTCTCAAATAAACTCTGAGGACATGCTTTCCATTATCCGCCAGTGTGGTTTTCCAGTTGTATTTCACAGTGTTACCTTCTCTCTCAAATGTTACTGGGCTGTTGTCAAGGTAGAGTGTAATTTCTAAGATTTCTGAGTCGTCAGCGAGAATGAGAACGATACTGACTTCTCCTGCAACCACATCTCCTCCTGAGGGCGTAAGAGAACTGATTGCTGGTGGGCTGTTATCCACTCTGATTGTTTTAGTAAGCCGTGTGGTGTGGTTTGCGTTATCTGTAACCTCAATTGCAATTACATGCGCGCCATCTTCAATAGAAGAAGTGTCAATCTCAATGGTGTAGAGATTGCCTGCAGCCAAAAGTGTTCTTGTAGTGCCGTCTATTGAGTATGTGGCTCTAGCAACTCCAGAGAGGTCACTCGCCTCGAATATCACTCGAAGCATGCCAGAAACTGGCTTCTCTTCCTTTGGCATCTCTTTCAAATCCACAACTGGTGCTGTGGTATCTATTCGCACGGTGAGACGCTGGACCCTCCCTGGATTCCCAGCAATGTCAACAGAGTAAAATTCAATCGTATAAATTCCGTCCATCGTGAGATTTACTTCTGTGCCAGTTCTCCATGAGGTACCATCCACTCTGTAGAAAGTTACTGCCACACCGGAAGTTTCGTCCACTGCAGCCAGTTCCAGAACCACTGGGGTTTGAGAATACCATGTAGAGGAGGCATTTGCAGTGGTTTCTGGAGGAGTTGCGTCGATTCCTATCGTAAGGAACTGCTCTACTCCCTCATTGCCTGCTTTATCCTCTGCATAAAATCTCAGGATGTGGACTCCATCACCAGTCAACCAGACAGGGCCAGTGTAATTAAAGAATGGAGAGCCATCAACTGAGAAACAGATTGTAGAGATACCGCTTACATCATCCTCTGCACTCAGGAAGACCTGCACCGTTCCTGCATACCATCCGTTGAGGGAAAGGTTACCACTCACAGTGTATTCTGTTCTAGGGGCTTCAGCATCTATTCGCACCACCACATAATTTATCTCTTCCATATTCCCAGCGTTGTCAACTGCATAATACCTTATCGTGTAAACTCCATTTGCATTGAGAGAAATTGTGCTGGATTTTATCCACAGCAGGTCGTTGATTGAGTAATACACTCCAGCCACCCCGCTCCCAGTATCAGCAACATCTATCGTGAGATTCACTGGCAATGTTTTATACCATTCTGCACCTGCATTAACTGAGGAAGAGGGAGCCATTGTATCAATTTTCACTGTAATCGTCTTCTTTGCCTCTACATTCCCTGCAACATCTAGTGCATAATACTCTACGAGATGAATGCCATCTGTGGTAATCTCAATGGGCTCTGCGTATTGCCTGAATGTGGAATTGTCCACTGAATAATATACAGCCGAAACTCCGCTTACAGCATCTGTTGAAGTTAACCAGATCTTTATCCCAGAAACAAACCAACCATTCCTGCCAGTGTTGCCAGAAATCGTTTGTTCTGTAGTGGGTGCAACTCCATCTACTTTCACATAAAATTCCTGTAGTGGCTCTTGATTCCCGGCAACATCCATAGAGTAATACTGCACTCTATGGATACCATTTCCTATAACCGTCAGTGGAGAAGTGCCAGAACCAGTGTTTAGCGTAATCCATTCTCCATCGTCTATTCTCACTTTTGTGGATTTCACACCACTTGCTCCATCGCTCGCTGAAAAGTTTATTGTGGCATATGTGGCATTGTACCACTCAAGAATCTGGGAGTGCTGGGTGACTGGTGCGGTTCTATCTATCTTTATCTGGATGCTCACAGAAGAATTTGCATTTCCTGCTGCATCCACTGCATAACAGACAAGGTTATGGAGTCCATCATCAGAAATACTGATTGTTGAGGTGTAAAAACAGAAATTCCCACCATCGAGAGAATAGTAGATGCTCACACTGCTTGCATCCTCTGCTTGCAACACAACTCTTACTGTTGAAAGATACCAGCCATTACCGCCAATTGTGCCCTCCACACTCACCGACAGAACTGGCTCTGTGAGGTCAACAAATGTCCATGCCTCTCCTCCACCCATTGCCTCCACATTGCCTGCATAATCCACTGCAATTGCCTGGAACACATATTTTCCCTCTGTCGGAGCCGCGAATTGTACACGCGTTGTGGTATAATTCCCGCAAAACTCCCAAGTAATTCCATCATCTGTGGAATAGAAGAGCATAAAGTAGCTTACACCACTTCCAGTATCTGCATAACTCACATCCAATTCTATAATGCTGGTGTTCACGACGGATGGCAACGGAGAAACAAATGCTGAAGGCCTGGTAGTGTCAAGAACAACTGTGAGTTTCGTCCCATTCACTGGTTCAACATTTCCTGCTCCGTCCCTTGCCACAGTGTAGAAATTATAGATGCCGTCTCCATATTTTGCAGTAAAACTGAAGGTGCCTGTGGAAAGTGTGGATGCTGCGTAGAACTCAAAATCCGAGGAGTTAAAGGCGTAGTATAGCGCAACTGAGGCAATTCCACTCGTGCCATCAACAGCAGCGTAACCAAGAGTAAATGTGACTGTGTTTATGTAACTGGGACCAGTAAGCAAAGAGGAAGGTGCCAGGGTGTCTACAGTGAAATCCAGTGCTGCTGAGAAACTGCCCTCGTTTCCAGCACTATCAACAGTTTTAACCCGCCAGTAGTATCTGTTTCCATGGATGAGGCCAGTTATCTGGTAAGTTGTAGAGCTGGTGGAGAACTGAATAACGCCAGTGCCAAACTGTGGGTCTGAAGAAAACTGCCCAATGTAAAAACTCGCATTCTGAACAGCAGTCCATGAAAGCAAAACTGTGGTTGTGTTCACGAAGCCAGATGGGGAAATCGGTTGAGGTGCATCGAGCGCAAGCACTGTGAAAAGGAGGGGTTGCACAATGTGGAGCAAGGAATCGTAAACATACAACTCATGAACACCCGCTAATGCAGCGGGAACATTTGCATGGATTTCAGCAAAGCCAGAATCTGTGGTCATGTTATAATAACTGGTAGAAACATTATCCCACACCAGAGTAACTGGAGAGTTTGGAGCAAAGCCATGACAGAACACAGTAAACGCTTCGCCAACATACCCTCTACTCTTACTCAACTGAATGCTTGAAATAATGGAGTACTCTGTTGTTGCAGAAACCCCTGTGATGTCTCTTGCCTCAATGATGTGGCTACCATATGCTGCCTCAGGCACTGTAAATGTAAGAATGAAACTCCCTTGTTGGTCTGTTCTCTCACTCCTGTAGGTGTTCGTACCATCCCAGTATATGTAGACAATCGAATTTCCTGAGAAACCAGTCCCTGTAATTGTTGTAGTGCTTTCCACAGTGCCAGAAACAGGAAGGACAGTAACTTCAGGCACTACAAAAAATGTAGTTTCTGCGTAAACATTGTATTCATCCACTGCAGAAAGGGTGTGGAATCCGTACTGAGATGCTGGAATCAAAAACGAGAATGTGAAGTCACCGGTAGCGTCGGTTCTTGTATTTCCAAGAGGTTCTCCATCCCAGTAGATTGTCACATTTGCATCAGGGGAAAACACATAGCCAGAAATTGTGTTATACGAGCCAACGACACCTGTGGAATTCGCAATGGAGAGCGAAGGTCCCAGATAGAATGTGGCGACAGCTAAGTGCCAGTTCTCATCCTTTGCAGTGATTGTGTGCACGCCATTCTGGTCAGAGGGAATCTGGACTAGATGGTTGAAACTTCCTGTGGTGTTCGTATTTGTTGCCCCAAGTGCCTGGTATCCTGGTAGTCCGAAATCCCATATCAAGGAAACGGAAACACCTGCAGAAAAGCCAGTACCGTTTACAGAGACAAAGATTCCAGGGAGACCATGGTCTGGCTCCACAGTAATGCTTGGATAAACAGAAAAGGAAACAGAGTGGCTCAAGCTGGATTCATCTGCTGCTGTTACAACATGGGTTCCGTAAGGCGTGAAAGGCACTGCAATCTCGCAGGTGAAGGTGCCACTTGACTGGACTATGACAATGCCAGGGATGGTAGGTATTTGGGGTGTATCCCAAGAGATTGAGATGTTGTTGTTTGCGGTGTAACCAAATCCAAAAACTGAAACTACATCTCCCACGAAACCCGAGTACTTTGAGAGGCGAAGAAGTGGTAGAATCTCAAAGCCAGCACTTCCACTGTTTCCATAGGAATCCACTGCAAATACAGTGTGGGCTCCACCAGGTAACTGCGGAACTGTGAAAGTGCCTGAGAAATTTCCTCCACTGTTTGTGTATGCAGAGGTAAGATAGTTTGTCTGGTTATCCATATAGAGTTTTACCTCTGTGCTGGCTCCAAAGCCACTCCCTGCAAAATTCACAGTGTCTCCATATCTCCCTTGCAAAGGGTTGAGAGTGAATGTGGAGAAAACCAGAAACTGAGTGCTGGCTGTATTTCCCCCTTCATCCACTGCAGAAAGGACGCGATAACCTCCAGAAAGCTCTGGTAGTTGCCATGTGAAGGTTTTGCTTCCAACATTATTTGTGTACTCAGAACCCCAGAAATTTCCATCCCAGTAGAAATCAACTTCGAGATTTGCACCGAAACCAGTGAGTGAGATTGTCACATCGTCACCTACATGTCCACTGGCCTGTGAGATTGTCAGAAAAGGGACTACTGTGAACTGTGCTGTTGCCTGGTTGCTGCTGGTATCTCTCGCTATTACTGTGTGCTTCCCTGCCACTGCTGGAGGAATCACGACTGGAATTGAGAAAGTTCCTGTGCTTGATGTAGTTGTACTATTACGGAGGTTTCCCAAGCTATCCCAGTATATGTTCACCGCCACATTCGAGCCGAAGCCAGTGCCGCTTACAATCACAACAGAGCCCACAATTTCTGCATCTGGCAAGACCGTCAGCGCTGGTGCCGCAGTTGCTGCTGGCAATGGGAAAAGGCTGAGAACACAGGCAATCGCTACACCCATCCCGAAGATTCTGCTCATATTTTTCCACATACCTATACCACTCCTTTAATACTCGGATGCTAAAGTGAATGTTGAGCAATATAAATCACTTTCCCTGTCTCGTTTATCATAACAACTTCGGTCAATGCCAAGACCGGATTCTCCTCTTTCCTTTGTGGGAGATATTGTTTTTGGTTATGTAAATATCAGCAGTTTGTAGAGGAACGCAAAGATGATAATTTCTGAAAGGATAGTCAACGCAAACAATATGTGTCTCCTTGAAAATTTCTTGCTTGGTTTTAGTGGAAGTGGGACTTCTGGTGCAATAAGTATCCATTTTTTTGGAGTACCTATCGCCCATAAAGAAAATGTCTTTTTGCCCGTATCGGTATTATACTCAACAATACATTTTGTTACAGGGAATACATACGCTTTGTACTCCGTAGAAAGCACACTTCCAGAACTTCCTTTTATCCACTTCTCATGTCTCTCTTGAAGGTCTCTCAGAATTCTATTGATCTCCTGGCTTTTTTTACCTTCCTCCATCTGAACTGAGGAAATATCATTAAAATTATCCCAGCGGATTTCTATTTTATCGCTGGGCAGATGCGTGTTGAAATTCATGATATCAGTACAATCCCATATCTTTACGCGGAGCTCTCTCAACTTTCCCTGTCTGTCGCAACGCCCGCAACCGAGCATGCCACTTCCATTACATGTTTCGCACACTCCAATATTTCCCTTACCCCCACATAAACCGCAGGTACGTGTTACATACTCTGTGCGCTTTATTTTAAGCGGTTGTATTTCGTATTTTAGGTACCCTGGTGTCCCAGAGGATGCATAGTGTGATATATTTACTTTTGTCTCCACCCCTGAAGGATGCTTTATTTTCCTCTCCTCAGTCCACCACCCACCTACAGGCCCATGCGTTACGCCACTACTACTGGAACTCGGCCCTATTTCTTTCTCTACTACAAATTTTTCTAGGAAATATCCTCTTCCATCACACTTTGGACACTTTATTACACCTGTCCCAGAGCATCTATAGCATTTAACTTTACCCTTACCATTGCATTCTGGACATCCAATTTCTCTCTGAGAATAGGGAAAAATTTTCCTGTCATTTATGAACAACCCTTTTGGTGGTGATTCTGGTTTTTTGATTTCATTTTCCTTATAAAGTGTATATGGCTCCTTTAGCGTCTGTATTATTTTATCATCATAGAAACTTTCAACCTCCTTCCGCCCAATAGATGCTCCGCCATAATTTTTGTTCTCTTTGATGCATCTAAATGATTGGAGCATGTTTTTACTGCCCTCGAGGAAGTACTGGGCATTTTTTTCCGACTCTAGATTTTTTATCCATTTTTCAAACATTTCATTCCATTTTTTAAACACAAGATTACGATCGACATGCTGAAGAGCTTTGGCCTCTGAGGAAGGGTCTTCATGTTTTGCAAAAATCTTCTCTATTTTTTCCGCTTTAAACCGTTTCTGTGGAATAACTGTAGAAACATACCATGAGTTTGCAGTAATCTCTAACACTATCGGTGCAATAATTGATAATACTATGGATTTAACGAAAACATCAACTGCCAGAAATTTATCCCATTCAAACGAACCTGTGAAATAAAAAAATAAGTAGAAACCAGTAATAACTAACAAGGATGTACCAAAAACCGCACCACGAGGCTTACTAACTTTTTTCCTTACGAGATTAAATATGCTATAAACAATAAGTGCAATTCCAAGTATTATTACTGGCACTGCTACAATAATACATATATTCTGTTCAAGAGATGTCGCTTTTTCAACAGTTACCGCCCAGTATCCATAGTCCCAGTAATATACCGCAACAAAATAAACCTGAGTGCCTTCTGGGACATCCCTTATTACAATCCCTTCAAATTCTACAATTCCCTCAGAGTTCGTAGTCCCGTTTGGAATGTCTGTAGGTTGCAGATGTGAATCCTTCAGTATGTATACACCAACCGTAGCGTTGGGCACTGGTTTTCCATATGCATCTTTCACGACCACTGTAACATCTACTGGTCTTCCCTCCTTTATTTTATCAACAGAGACACTAACTTTTAGTGTAGGGTTCTGATAGGAGGCAGAAATTGTGTTTTCATGCTCGTTGTTGATGCTCTCGCTATTTACCACAAAGGATATTGCACAGATAAGGAAACTTATCATCCAGACCGCAACAAGCAATTCTGATTTCAACCTTGTTCCCTTCATGCATATGTCCCTCCACCAGATCTGGTAGTAAAGTACTTAGCACCTTTGCCACACCGTAAAGACACATTTTAGGTGACCTCATATAACACAATATATCCAGATATATTAAACTTCCCAACAGAAGATGTTGTATAGATTCTTTATCAGTCCAGTGAACTGAAAAAGCCCAGCGCAAATGCCGATGGGCTTCGTTGATGAATAGTTTTATTGTAAAAATTTTATACAAAATTATTAATATTTAGAAACCTATATCTTGTTATGTCTAAGAAAGGCATTCGTGAGATTGTTGCATGCTTTGTGTGTATATGTTTTCTTGCGAATATACCTGCTGCTGGGCTTCAATCCACATTGAACTTAGAAAATGAACATAAGAATGCAAATACTGCATCTATTGCAGATGCTGGTGGAATTGAGTTATACCTCTATTATGCAGGTAGCAACATTGTAGATCTGGGCTGGCAGGATGGTTTTTACATGGCCGGCAACTGTACCTATACTCTCACAAAAAACAATGTTACCATTCTAACCTTTACTTCTTCAACATACATACGAGAGTATCAGGATTCCGCTGTCTCTAAAGGAAACAACTATACCTACCAAATTTCAAAAACAAACGGGACAGCAACTGTGGTTAGCAATCCAATAAGCGTACTGATTGGAAGAGTTGGCGGATTTTATATGAGATGCAACGATGTATGGACCAAGGCATTGAGCCCCTATGTTATCACAGATGAATACGATGATGCTGGACTGTATATTTTTGGCAATCTCGTAATAGAGCCAGGTGTTGACATTTATTTTGAGTCAAAAAAACAGTCCCCAAAGGTCTTTGGGATTTTTGTATATGAATCTATAGATGGGAAAAACGGAACATTACGCGCTGTTGGAACAGAAAAATCACCAATCAATTTTTACGGGGCTATAAACTGCAGCGAAACCAGAAAGGGTACAATCCTAATAAGCCACAGATTCGTTGATGACCCGTCAATATCCCCGAGTAAATGTGTGCTTGATTACTGTAATTTTAGTGGAATTCATTGCATAGAGGCCTACAAAAACTCTCCAGTTATCTCTAACTGCAGAATTGAAAATTGCACTTACGGAATTATGTGTCTGCCAGATGCAGCTCCTGTGATTGAGAACAACATCATCTGCAACAATACCATTGGCATAAACTGTAATGAATCCACAGTTACCCCGCGCATAAAGAAAAATCTAATTTATTCCAACAAAGTCGCAGGTTTGACTGGACCACTGAGCGGTGCAGTAATAAATGCCACAGATAATTGGTGGGGAAACAACACAGGACCTAGACATTTTGTCCTGAACCCGAACGGCACTGGAGACAATGTAACTGGGAATGTGATTGTCTCACCCTGGTGGAATTACCCAGATCTTACCATAACAAATATCCAGGTCCTTCAGGTGATTGAAAATGCCCCTCTGGTTGCAGACAAACCCACTGCGGTCAGGGTGCAATTGGATTCAGCTGGAAGTGCCCTACCAGAAGTAGAAGTTGAACTTTTCGTAGATGGAGTGTCAGCAGGTATTGTAAAAAACAGTATAAAAGCGAGCAGAAAGGATTACAAGAATGTCGAACTCTGGCTATGCAAGGACACGTTTAATTTCTTGTTGGATGGACTTGCTGCAGGCACCCACAAGATAAAGGCCGTGGTCGACCCAAATAAGAAGATTCCGGAACTGGAGGAGAAGAACAACGAAATGGAGATTACAGTGGAAACCAAACCCACAAGAATGATAAGGGCCCTTTTCAAACCAGTTTACTTCCCACTTACTCCGTACCCTGTAGACATCTATCCATTCATGGATGAAGCCGTCAGCTTACTTAAAGATACATATCCAATTACTCCCAGCAATTATCGCACCAAGCTTATCCCTGCAGAGAGTTGGTGGACGATACCTGTCCCATTTGATGCAGATATTTTCGACACAAATTACATAGCAACCCAGTATATGAAAAAGTTGATAATCTACAATTTACAGAATGACCCCAACTATGACTTTTATGTTGCAGTGCTTTCAAAAGAGTATCTCGGTAGCATATCAGGTGCAAGTTTCGCAGGAAGGAGATGTGCACCACTTGTGAATGATGCTGTACCTTCTGCTCTCCCCCATGAAACTGCACATTATTATGGTCTCTGTTTAAACAGTTATATATTTTTCAGTGGAGAAGAGTATGATGTAAACCCACCGCTTGGCAACAAACTGGGAAACACCACAATATTCTCAGCTTCAAAAAATAAACTTGAATATGTATTTCCTGCAGGGACCTACACACCAGGCCCGGAAACATACTGCTTTATGGGTGCTGCTAATTCAAATGTTCGTTATAATAACTGGGTTGACCTTGATTGCTACAAGAAGCTCTTTAATGCCCTTCTTACTACCAACGAAAAGGCAGAACCTAAGCTCTTTGCTCAAACAGAGATGCTAATCCTGAGTGGTGCAGTCCACAAGAATGGAACACTGTATCTTGACCCATTCTACAAAACAACTGGAAATCCTGATGAGGTCAGCAATCCAGAGGACCCAGGCGACTACATTGTTGAGGCCTGTGCTTCCAACGGAACTGTTCTTGCAAATACAAGCTTCAAGGCCTATTTTCAGGGCAAAAAATGGTATTCTTTTCTGGTTGTGCTTCCATTCCCAAAGGGCTCTGAGAAACTCGTATTCAGATACAGAAACATAACCCTGAAAGAGATTGTTCCAAGTGCCAATAGCCCGGTGGTCAACATCAATTCGGTTCGTCAACTCACCAACGGTTCATTTGAAATCAAATGGAGTGCCAGCGATGCAGACGGCGACAAGATAAAGTATTCACTGCTTTACTCAAGCAATGGCGGAAATAACTGGGAGCCAGTTGCAGAGGAACTTGAAGAAACAAGCTACATTTTCAATCATTCTGATTATGCTGGTGGAGATAACTGTGTTTTCAGGGTGATAGCCACAGATGGCTTTAACGCAGGCAATTCAAATTCACAGCAGTTCTCAGTTTCCAAAAAACCACCAATCGTTAAAATCACCACACCGATAGATAAAGCATGTTTTCCAGCAGGCACTCAAATTGAACTCAGAGGTTATGCAACTGATGCAGAAGATGAGAACATCAACTCTCAATTTTTCAACTGGACATCAAAAGAAGAGGGCTTTTTGGGTGCAGGAAATGTGCTCACAATTTCGAATTTCAGTGGAGGCACTCATACAATTACTCTAACTGTCAATGATACTGATGGAAATAAAGCAAGCCAGACAATTACAATTTATGTGTTGAACGATACGCAACCACCTGTGATTACCGATGCAGAAATAAATCCGGAAACAACATATTCTGGCCATGAAATTCAATTTAGGGTAAATGCAACTGATAATGTGCGTATTCCTGATAACGGAATTACGGTTGAGTTAGACACCTACAAGTTTACTCTGGAATTCAACACCACCTCTGGTTTTTATGAGGGAAAAACAAAATACCAGCTTGCTCCCGGCACCTATTATGTCAACTTCACTGTTGTAGATGCTGCGGGTCTCTCTGCCTCAATCATAAAAAGATTGGACATTGTGCCAAACCATGCACCTGCCGTCTCACTCATCAGCCCACAAGAGGGGCAGCGTTTCGCATTGGGTGAAACAATAAGGTTTGAGGCAACCGCCACTGATGTGGAAGATGGTCATCTTGGTAATGTTTCCATAGTGTGGTTTTCAAGCATAGATGGAATAATAGGTTATGGAAGTGAATTCAATACTTCCGCTCTCTCTGAAGGTATGCACACACTACGCGTTCTAGCACGTGATGGTGGCGGTCTGACTGACCAGTGCGAAATAAACATTCAGATAACACAAAGTCATGTAGAAAAAATCAAGGGATTCAAAATCAACGAGGTGAAGGCAGATTCTGTCTCAATTTCCTGGCTTTTGAGTTCAATTCCAAATTTTCTTGAATACAGAATATACATTTCTCAGAGTCAGTTCACCAATGTTTCTGGTATGGCTCCATTTACTGTAATTTCTGAGAGAAATGCCACTTCCTGCGATTTGAAGGGTTTGCAGAAAGGCAAAACATACTATTTTGCAGTTACCGTCGCTGATACAAATGGAGTTGAGTGTTTAGAAGTGGAAACAATCTCTGCCCAGATACCGGAGGAACCAGAATCTCAGATTATTCCTTCACCTGGAGAATCGCAGTTCGCGTTCTGGTTCCTGGTTATTTCTGTGTGCGTGTTGATTAGCTCTGTTGGTTATGCTGTCTGGATTACGCAAAGGGCAAAGGGAGGGAAAAAAGATGAGTAGATACCAGATTTTTGCCACGGTAATTACCCTGTTGTTCATAATGCCTGTGATGACACTCAATGCACCCTTGAATAGGCTGGACACAAATGCACAATTAACCACCTACATAGGGGTTTCAGACACGGATTACAACGAACACTCCCAGAATGCACTGGCACCACAGTATGACCTGCTCATTATCGCTCCTTCTATGTTCAATTCAACACTTGCAGGACTTGTGGTCCATAAAAACTCTCTCGGCATAAACACAATTCTAGTTAATTTAGAGGACATCCCAGATTATCCAGAAGGCAGAGACCTCCAGGAAGACATGAAGCTCTTCATAAAGTATGGGAAGGAAAACCTGGGAATAAAGTATGTAATTTTAGGCGGAGATGCAGATGTGCTTCCACCCAGATACTGTTATTTGCCAGAGGTCTGGTCTCCTGTCTATCCCAATGAAAACAACTACACTCCCTGTGACCTGTATTATGCAGACCTGTACACCCAGAACGGTTCTTTCTGCTCCTGGGATGCAAATGGAAACAATGTGTTTGGAGAATTTGCTAATGCCACCTCCTGGACCCAATTCTGGTCAGATAGCGATCAAATTGACGGTGTTCCTGATGTAGCACTTGGTAGATTGCCTGCCGGCAATGTTACGGAAATGGCTTTGATTGTAAACAAGATCATAAATTACGAAGCAGTAAACCACACGCTAGAACCATGGTTCAACAACATCACTCTCATTGGTGGAAACACTTTTTCAGGAAACGGTTATGAGGGTGAAGAACATTGTGATTACATCTACAGAAGCTTCATGAATGGTTACCGAAAAATCACAGTTTATGAGGGGAGTGGCACATCAGATTCTCCATATTTTCTTAATCCAGAAAATGTTACTGCCGCCATAAACAATGGGAGCAAATTTGTAGCATTTGCATGTCATGGAAATTACAGTTATCTTGGCACACAGGAGGGCGGGATTCTACCTGTTTACAACTCTGAAGATATTGCAAATCTGACCAATAAAGAGAAATTGCCTGTAATTACCTTCTTTTCTTGCGATTCTGCGGGTTTTGACTGTGGAGTTAACTACTCTGGAGAGGATTGCATCGCAGAGCGGTTTTTGTTATGGGAAAACGGGGGTGCAATAGCAACAATTGGTTCAACCAGGGTAACCTGGGTATTGTCAGATGCAAACCTCGTGGACAGTCGTTTTTATGAGCAGTGCGCAAACGAAACTGGCTTGCTCGGCGATTGCTTTAGAGAAGCTATTGCAAATCTCTCTGACCTCTTCTACTACAGAAATTTTCCATCTAATGATACATACTTTCCACCCAATCCTTCTGTGTATGCTGTTCTTGTTGAGCATGTTCTTCTGGGTGACCCGACTCTTAATCTCGCTCCAAATCCAAAGATTCCCACCATAAGAATTGTTTCACCTTCAAGTGACAGAATAAATGGAAATACCACATGCCAGATTGTATGGGAAATAGAAAACGAAACGCCTAGCGCCACAGTGACAAGCTTGAGTGTATTCATAGAAGAGCTCCCCTATGTTCTTTTCAATGACCTTCCTTCCAATGTCACATCATACTACTGGTATGTCCCCTCACTTCAGCATCATAACGCATACTTCAGGGCATCAGTCCAGAATACGCTCACAGGTAAAATAACATACTACCAGAGTCCGAGATTTCTCATTGATTCCATCTCACCAGAATTACTTTTTGTTTCACCAGGAGACAAGGAAATGGGTGTTTCCCTCCTGCCAGACATTAATTTAGGTTTTTCGGAACCGATGAATACCTCTTCAGTGATAGATGCATTCTCACTTATAGCTGATGGAAACAAAGTGCCATGCAGCTTGGTGAGTTATTCAACCTCCAGCTTCATATTCAGGCCAGATGCGCAGATCAAGGAGGACACATGGTGTCATGTAACTGTCTCCACAATTGCAAGGGATACTTCAGTTCCTGGGCTTCATATTCAGTCCAATTATACCTGGAAATTCCGTACACTTGTGAACACAACAAATCCAGTTTATGTCCTGAGTTGCTCGCCCACTGGCTCGAGTGTCCCATTAAATTCAAACATAACCATTCACTTTTCTCAAAGAATGAACACAAGCTCAATACCTGACAGCATAGAGGTCTCTCCGTCCATTCCCTACAATGTGTTCTGGGATGAAAACGGTACGCTACTAACTCTTGACGCTCTTGCGAATTTCGCACCACTTACAAATTACACTGTGAGCGTAAAAGCATGGACGCTCAAAAGCCAGGATGGGAATTATCTCACAACAGATTTTTCATGGAATTTTACTACATCTTCCTCAGTGGACATCACACCGCCGTGCATCAGGCATATTCCAGTAACTCATAGCAAATACGGAGATGACATAAAGATTACTGCTTACATAACTGATGAGAGTGGTATTCTAACCGCCAAACTATATTATAAAAGCCAAACCCAGACGAACTGGTCAGTAATACTCATGTCCCTTGATGCAAATGGGAATTATTCTGCAGTTATTCCCGGAGATGCGGTCCCAGAAGAAGGAATAATGTATTTTATTGAGGCAATTGATTCCCTTTCAAATATGGCCCATGCTCCCTCCCAAGCCCCACAGAATTCTTGCATGGTCTATGTATACAAAACCACTAGCCAGCCACCAAGTCCTAACCCTGTTGCAGACGAGAAACTGCCATACTTCTACATCCTCTTGCTACTCATTTCCATTATTTCAGGTGCATTGATTGTCGGCTTTGCTTGGAAGAGAACGAAAAAGCCACAGCAGCCAAAAAAAGATGAGAAGAAAAAAGAGATGGGATCTGAAAAAATCCAAGAAGAACCTGAAACTGAAGAAAGTAAATTGGAGGAGTAATAAAGATTAGCACCAAAGGTGCGTTTTTACTCTTGTTTTGTGCATTGCAATGCAAGATTATAATAGAAGCGTACAGACGAATGTGTGAAAATGAGGGCTGGCGAATGGTGAGGTCACATAGGAAGGAGATGTGTCCCATGATACGGCAACGGACACACTGCGATTGCTTCTCATCTCCTACCGAAGGATTTTATATGCCACTCCCAAATAAAGATTTGTAATGGCTATTCTTTATGACCCGTGAGGAGATTGCGTTGATTGTGTAATTGGCTCGTACAAATTTGGTTCAAATATCACTATTTTCAGTATCTTTTTACCCCACTTTTCCTATTCCCTCTCACTTTTCGGAGCAGATAAATCCCAACAAAAAGTGTCACAATTGCTCCAACAGAGCAAATTGCCAGATCAAAATAGGAAAATTGTGATTCACTGCGCACTTCCAAAATCTTTACATAGAATGGAATAGAACTCAATGTTGTATTTGTCTCGTCGGTTGCTGAAAAATAGTAATGGATGATACCTGCTTTGTATGGAGAAATTAAAACCCCAAACTCATATTCTGTTGTGGTTGTTGATGGATAGGCAATTCGCTGGTACCACTCATGTTCATCAGCATATTTATAACACAGAACAAGGCGAGTGATGTTTCGCAGGGACGCCACTCGTGCAACAATGCTCAAGAAACTCTCATCTCGGTGATAGGTGGCAATTGGGAAAAAATCAAAGTAGCTTGCAGGTCTCATCAATGGATAATAATCAAGAGGAGTAAGATTAGCTATCGGGTCTACTGGAAGAGGTTTATCACCAATCCCGTTTCCATCATTGTCATAGACATCACAGATTTCTAGTAACTGAGGTGGCCAGTAGTTACCTTCGCAAGAATCATTGAAATAAATAGAATTTATTCCTGAAGACAAAAATGAGTGAATATCATAGTAAATGGAGTTAATTAGGATATTATTATGATGAATTCTAACATTTGTAGAATGCAATATTATTCCGAGATGGATATTATATAGGATTTCGGAACCACCGAACACATTATAGGAAATGTCCACATTATGCACATCCGCCAAATTAAAGATCGAACCATATTTTTCAAATTTATTATTGACGATTCGCACGTGTGAGGAACATCCAATATTAATCGGGTATTGTAAACTCCAATCAGATTTTAAGCCAGTAATGATAATATTTGTGCAATTTGCAATAATTAACTGCGACATATTATTCTCACATATGTAATAGTGTGATAAATTCTTTAAATACAGAATTGGTTTATCATTAATTGTATTTGAAGAATCTATGGAGTGCGTTGACCATGAATCCGCATGTTCTGGATCCAACTCTACACCCTTACTCATTATGTTATTGCGAAGTGTTATTTCGCTACAAGTCCCGAACCAAGCAAAATTTCCAATACTTACACTCTCATCTATAACATTCTCTATAGTTATTCTTCTGCAATTCTCACCTATACTAAAAATCGTGGTTACCACAGTGCCTTTAGCAAAAGTAATATTTTTTATTATTATGTTTGAGCATGCTCTCATTCCTATATAAACGGACCCAGATAACTTCTTAGAGAAAGGCATGCAATAAAGATTCTCAAAAGTTCCATTAGTGACATTTGTAAGCCAAATCGGTGTTGATTGCTGACTTGAAGGAAGATAATTCCCAATAATGCAATTCCTCACTATAAAATGTGCACTAGTGTTCTCTATTCTTATACACCAGTACTTTTCAAGAGCAGGAGAACTGCCACCTGAGATATTCCAACCCTCTATTATATAGGGATCTGAGTGGGTTCCTGACCCATTTACAACACCATTATATTTCGTAAAGTACCCGTCTCCTTTTATGTATATTGATGAATGGTCTTGGTATTTGAGATTTGGTGACGAAACACTTTCTTCCGCAGAGATTGGAACTTCAGCATTTAGAAAAATGGGAAGAATGAGGAAAAAAAATACAGAAAATAAAATTACCATCCGTGTCATTTACCACTCCCACCAAAGATAGAGATTGAAAAAAGAAGGGTAACAAACAGGATTAACACACACTTGCTGGCCATGCTCGTTTATATTGTGTGGATCATTGATATATCTTCCCACCTTGTTAATATAATCGTAGTAATAATATAAAGAATGTCTTGTATTCTGGTTATTATCTGGATGATATTGGTTAGAGATTCCACCCCCTTTCATTCCTTTTTCTAGAAACCACCACGAAAACACTGTCATATGATAGTACCAGGAATAGTACGCCTCTTGGGAAGTTTGTGATGCCCCGATAAATACCCTATTATCTGGATGAGTCTCCCATACATCATTTATTCCGTCGCTGTGGCATGTGATCATGAATGTTACGAGCTTTCCTTCGAAATCAGCTACCAAGCCTCTAAGGTTCTCATTTGTAATATAACTATTACCGCATTCCACGATGTATTTCTTCTCTTCGTAGTTATATCCTCCATGACATATGAACATCAGCAAAAACATGTCTGTTTGAAAGAGATGGTGTGCATATGTAGATATTCTGTTTGTTATTATGGTTTTGTCATGTCCAACACCAAAAATATCTACATCCCATCCAATATCCTCTAAATACACTTTCCAACTCACTCCATCGTTTTCAAGTACATTTACTTCATCAACGGTTGTTCCACCACAGACTATTACTGCTCTTCTGTTAGGTTCTGTTATAAGCGGGCTTTTCACAATAAATCCTTTACTGTTCATCTTCCAATCTTCGTTATCCCTAATGCCATCACAATCCGTATCGGTACCATCAATCCAGAGTATAGACGACGGGTCGTAGGGATATTCAATATTCGAGACACTGCAAATTAATGGTGGTCTCCCTCCTCCACCACCGCCACCCGTTGCTGCAATTAGTGGCTTCGTTTGATGTTCTTTCTCTTCTTTATCATTCCACCCATCATTGTCTGAATTAGGATTATCTGGTCGTGAATGAACATGTCCTGTTGCCCATCGCTCTGGTGTGCGAGAGATGCCATTCCAACTGTAAATAGTAATGTCCCACCCATGTAACTCTTCTCCATCTGTTAAGCCGTCTCCATCATAATCTGATATTGCCCCTATGCTTTCTTTTACCACTGTCTTTCCGTTTATTGTTGCAGACACAGAAAACTTATACTCTACATTTCTTGCTAACCCAACATTTTCTGGGATTTCATAACTTTGTATCTCTCCTGCCAATTCCACCTCCGTCTGGTAGATTACATTACTCCCTTCAATAACTCGGATTGCATATTGTGTCTTTCCGACAACTCCAGGCATCTCCCACCACACCCTTACCCCATTCTCATCTCTTGCTGGCTCGTAGTAGTCCTCTACTTGCAACACCGTGATTGCTGTTTCCGTTGTGAAACTGTGTGGCTGTTCTCTGCTACCATAACTGGCTGTGTATGTCTGACCATCTACCACTGTTGTTGCTACGATGTAGTAATCGTAGTCCTCTGCTGGATTTAGATGCTGCAAGACGACGGTGTGGTTCTTCGTGCTCTCTGCCTTGCTGGAGAGACTCCACCCATAGCCATCCCAATCTGGCTTGTAAACCTTCCACCAGAGCATTGTGTCTGTATTTATGTTCGTTTTCCAGGTAATGGTTGCACTGTTCTCTGTTGCACTCACAACCACATCATAAATATACAGGTCTGGTAACGGGAAAGTGCTATAGAAAGTCACAGTGTTTGCTGTGATTCTGTAGTTGTAGACCATGTTTTTCTGCAGTCCAGAGAATATTGGCGAGATGTGATGGGTTTTTTCAATGGCCGGATCTACTTCCGCAAATGTCCTGTCGTAACCACCATTCCACACCCTCACTGTGTTTTCCGCTGTTGGCACCGTCGTGTCCCACTCAAATCTCACTCCGTCTTGCAGAATGTCTACCACCACATTGGTTATGGAGAGAGAAATAATAAAGGTTTTGGAAGCTGTGCCAGAAGTGCCATCTTCTGCTGTGGCTTTAATTATAATTGTGTACTCCACATTCTGGGAAAGTCCAGAGAGGGAAAGTTCAGTATCCTCAAACAGTAACTTTGTTTCGTACTCACAATCTGTAGATGTGTATAGCCAGGCATGGATATCCTGGTATGCATGAGCACCCCAGTTAATATAGAATTCCACCGTTGCAGTGCTTATTGAAGTGATTTTCACCTGGTAAATCGTTACCTGCGGTCCTTCCATGCTCGCCATAATATCCATATTTGTTTCCTTCATTATGCCAATTGCTGTGACCTCACTGACCCAGATGCCCTCCGTCTTCGGCCTTATATCTTCTTTCATCTTCTTGACTGCTCCTCTTGTGTTCCCTGCTTCCAGCATGTTCGCAACTGCTTCATACTTATTATCCAGTGTATTCTTTTGCTGTGTTGCATTTCCGCTGAATGCAGTATCTGGCAATGCCAGAAGTGTCGTCTGAGCAGTTTCCACTTGCTCTGTTGCCTCAGGAACCCTATCTGCATACCTCACAATTCCCTCTGCGCTTTTCATAAGCAACCTTGGATTTCCGCTCAAATCCGTGCAGAGACCAATGGAAGTGTAGCCAGCGTATGGTGTGCCATCACTGTAATACCCATAAATCTCGCCTTCATGCACATCTGTCACTTTTTGCCATAATGCCACATTTCTTCCAAAGCTATCATACTTCAAATAGTTTACATTCCAGTAATAATTCTCATTGCTCAAATAAATCACATGCACATTCTTTCTTGTGTCCAATCCAATCTTTGGCTCTTTCGCATTCCCACATCCAAATGTGATTCGTTTCGTGTCCCAATTCTCGCCAGCATCCCTGCTGTATTTCATATAGAGCTGATAAAATCCAGTTTCATTGTCTGCATAAACAACCCAGATTTGTTTCCCGAAGGTAGCCACATCAAAACCATAGTAAGGACTGCCAGAAAGTGTGGCAATCTCCTTGCTCAGCATCCAGCTCTCAGTTTTCTCATAACACAGAATCCTGGAGGCCTTCATAAGCATCGTTTTCACACTGCAATATAGATTTCCATCCACAAATTTTGCCGTTCCTACTATTTTCTCATCACCGTAACCTAAGTTCACCCATGTCGGGCTTCCATCCAGCTCCCATACCCACTTTTTCAGACGAAAGTCATAATGCCACACCTCATTCCATTCATAAACTGCAAAACTATCAAATGCTGTCAGGAAGAAATGGAAATTCTGGAGCACAGGGCTGGAAACAGGGCTTTCCGAACGCAAAACAAATCTCACGCTGAATTCTGTGGTTTCTGTTGTGAAATTGTACACCTGCCCTTTTTCTATTCTCGCAAACTCGTTTTCATAACTCACTGTTGTAGAAATTGTGCCAGTGCCATACCAGTGTGGTGTAAATGTGATTGGAAACACCTGCCCTGCAAAATGATATTCGCAACTCCCTTCCTCATAGTACACATAAATTCTTTCCAGCACGCTCCATTTCACCGCACTCACAGAATAAACTGTAAAATTATCAAAATAGCCAGCACCGTAGGCATCTGCTGGATTGCCTTCAATGTCTCCAATCCTTATTTTGGCTGTAAGCACCTCTGGCCTGTAATACATCCCGCAATACACATTATCAAGAAATACATAGAAGTAAGGCACAGAATACACAACCCTGAGGTTATGCCATTGATTCCGCCAGATGTATGTGATAAATGAATAGTTGCCTGAACTATCCGCATACATCATGCTCCCGTACTCATCACTCCTCGAATAATTCCTCTCCACACCAATTCCCCAGTCCGCACCTTTCAACAACCAGAACATCTGGTTATCATAATAAGGCAACATGAAATCAATTGAGAATTCAAATTCTGCAATTCCAACTGGTGGCAAGAAGCTGGGTGATTCTGCGTAGCCATAGCCAGAGCGATTTGCCCTTGTGTCTATGTGCAATTTGCCTCTGGTGATTTCTACAACATTTGCTTCAGAGACATTCAAATACCAGCCATCAACACTCTCAAATCCAGTGGAATAAAGCATATTTCCTCGCCTGTAATCAACAATTTTGTAGTAATACACTGCATCCTTTGCACCAAATTCATCTACACCACCAAACAAATACACATCCACTCCCTCGCGAATTCTACAGGCATTCAAGCCAAAAACTGGCTCCTCAAGCACTCCCACAATCTTTGGTTCTTCCCATGGATAGCTCCAGGGTTGGAAATAGCATTCTATGATTTTATCTGTTATTCCATGTGGAGTCCTCCCACCAAATATGTAGAGCGTGTTTCCAGCCATGTAATAACCCATATCGGCAACACCAAATGGCAACGCTTTGCTTTCTATGTAACTCATCCCATCATGCATCCAGATTTTGTAAGTTTTGTTTACAAATTGCTCACCTGAAAGCCCTCCAAAAATGAAGAGGCAATCGCCGTTCATCACAGCACCCATGTGCGAATAATTGGTTGGAATTTCCCAGATTCTTGGTTTTACCTCAATGCTCATTGTATCAAATCTGAATCGCCAGAATTGGTCTATGCCACCAGGCAAAATCCAGACCGCATCAAATGGAATTATTGCAGAGCCCTGATGGACTGCTGCAGCACCAAATGCCATCGGTTGGGGGAGCTTGAGTGGGAGCATTTCTATTGTGTAGTTTTGAAGCCAGAAACGAACAATTCCATCTGTACAATTCCCGAGTTCGGTGCAACCACCTGCAATGTAAACCGCATCTCCGTATGCAAAAGCCACATGACCAAAAACAGGGTACGGGAGAAAGCCAACAACCTCAATTTTCATTGTTGATGTATCAAATCTGTAGATTTCTCTTTTACCATGGATGCCATCCTCTGTGCCACCAAAAATGTAAATGGAGTTGCAATAAGCAACTGTTTGGATATAGTAAAGTCCAGAGAGTAATGCAAGTGGATGTTTCGCCAGCATAATTCCATCACCACTTACCTCAGCGTTCTCCAGCAAGAACTGATTCTGATTTGGATACACAGAAAGCTCTGTAAGATTCTGTAAACCAATCCTTGCAGTTGCATAAGCAGTTTCTTCACTCTCAATCCCTGTGCAGTTCACATACACACTTGGATTAATCCCATAGCCAATGTATGCTGTTTGCCAGGAGTAGGTGGAGGTTTTGCTGTAATAAACATAGGCGGAGTAATTGGCAAGTGTGTAGGCAATGAGATGCCAGCAATTGCTTAATCCATAATCCAGCGCAATTACTGGTAAAGGAGAGTTAACTAAAACTATTTTGTTCAAATTCGTTGCACTTGTGAAATTTGCATAGCACAATGTGGTGTTATTCTCAACCCAGACCGCATGGTATTTGCTACCATCAGTTTTGATGACTGGCCCAGCTGTAACATTGCCAGAAAGTTGGAATGGCAATGACCATGCGACTGCTGGCTCTATGGAGTTCGCACCAGTTGTATTCTCAATGTTCCCATTTCCTGCCTTTGCACCCTCTGCATTCTCTCCCTGAGGAAGATGAATACACAGCACCAAAACGATTAATATTGGTAACAGTTTCTTCATAATTATAAGTAATGTTTTTTTTTTTTATATAAAGTTTTCGCTTGAGTTTGGCATTTTTTGTATCTCTTAATGAGTTTGCATGGCTTGTCTCAATCTGATTGTTCATGAAACTGCATCAAAAAATGTTGTAAGCGATTGAAAATCCACTTTTTGCTTGGCTTGATTTCAGTTGCGAAGTTGCAACTGTCTCAGTTGAATCCTTTGAAAACCTCTCTTCTATCCATTTTTTCTCTAAAATTGCTAGCCCTTAGAATTTTTTTTACGCACAGTAGAGGATGCGTGGTCGCATGAACATTGTCTAGTTCTAGGAGTAGCTAAAGTAGTCAGCATCGTGCTGTCTACCCAGATATCTTAATCACTCCTCACTTTTCTCATTTTTTTCTCCTTTTTGTTTTTACTTCAGCACCGCATATCGGGCATTCTTTCAGTGGCTCCTCGAACCTTCTTCTACATCCCATGCAAACATACTCCCACTGGAACTCCTCCTTTATACCCGCTTCTGCGATGGGTTGATACTCAATTCCCATGTGTTTCGCCACATTCTGAATGGAGTAATCGTCTGTGAGAATTGTGGCTTTTAAATCCAGAGCCAAAGCCAGCACATCTATGTCAGCATTGGAGAGTCGAAGCAAATCTCCTGTTTTGTTTGCCTCCTCTTTGATAATCTCCCTGCTCTCTTTATCTGGCCCGACGACAGTAATCAAGATTCCAACTAAATTCTCCAGTTTTCTCCTGTATTTCCCTCTACCCAACTCCTCTGCCACTGATGGAGGCACATAGATTTCAGCACCAGCTACAATATCCTTACCACAGAGCACCGCAGAGGCATCCAGCACATACTTCTTCATTTCACACAATTATGTCCAGCTGCCTGCTCAGCACTGCCTTGCCCCTATAATCCGGCAGAAGCATTGGAGACTTCAGCTCTGATTTTATTCCTGCTTCCTTCAATTCCTTCCTGTATTTCTTCACATGGCTCAGCGTCAGCTTGCCCTTGCTCCGCTTGTGCTTCACATACTTTGCAGCGGAAATGCCTGCAATCTTTCCGAAGACATTTACATCAAGCAACGAGTTACCCATCAACCTGTTCTTTCCGTGAATGCCACCTGCCACCTCACCACATGCAAACAAGCCCTTCACATCCGTCTCTGCATTCACATTTATGGCAACGCCACCGTTCTGGTAGTGAAGTGTTGGGAATGTGAGAATCGGGTCCTGGCTCATATCAATTCCAAAGCGTGCAAACATTCTGTGCATTGCCCCCAAACTCTTTACCACAGTGCCTTCGCCACGCAACAACTCAATAAGCGGTGAATCAAGCCAGACACCTCTGAGTCCCGTGGGTGTGACCACATAATTCTCAGTAGAATAGCATTCCTTGATTATGCTAGCGGCCTCTACATCTCTCGGCTCAAGCGGAAACACAAACTGTTTTCCAATCTTGTTTACCACTTGTGCACCGAGCCCACGAACTTTTTCAGTAATCAGCAGACCTACAATTGGCTCAGGATAAGCCGCACCTGTTGGATGGTATTGCACAGAGTCCATGTCCACAAGTTTTGCCCCTGCCCTGTAGGCGAGAATCAAGCCATCGCCAGTAGCCCCATAATGGTTTGTTGTGGGAAAGTTCATGATGTGTAATCTCCCAAAACCGCCTGTCGCAAGAATCACTGCTTTGGCTCTCACTACATAATACTGCTTTGTCTCCATGTTGAAAAGCACCGCACCAGTGACTTCTCCGTCCTCACCAGTGAGCAATTCTACTGCACTTGTAAACTCCAGCACCTTCATACCTAGGTTTCTAAACTCATCCCGCAAAACCCTCATTATCTCCATGCCTGTATAGTCCTTTGCAGAATGCATTCTGAAGCGGGATGTTCCACCTCCAGAAATCTCTATGAAGTTGCCGTTTGCATCCTTATCATACATAACTCCAAGGCTTTCATGCCATTTTATTATGTTCGGTGCCTCCAGCACGAGCTTTTCCACCAGGTCAGGATTGTTTGTGAAGTGGCCTCCACCAAGCACATCAAGGTAATGGATTGCGGGCGAGTCCTCAGGTCTATCTGCAGCTTGAATTCCACCCTGTGCCATCATTGTGTTTGCATCGCCATGGCGAAGCTTTGTACACATCAGAATGTTTTCCTTTGGCACACCAGAGTAATATGCCCAGAGGGCAGCAACCGTGCCCGCTCCACCACCACCGATTATGAGAATGTCCACATCAAAGTCCACATTTTTTAAATCCACATCGCTTTCATCAATCAATGGCTCAGCCTCAAGCAATCGCACGACTTCCTTCGGTGCCTTCTCCCCTTTGCTTGGTCCAATCTTAATTTCCACCTTTGCATCTGGTTTGTAATCAGGATGGAAACCCTTGAGCACCGCTTCCCTTTCTTCAAGTGTCAACCTGCGCATCACTTCCTTTGCCCTTGCCTCTCTTGTCTTCGCAACCATTTCTATTGATTCTCTCATGTATTCTGGATAACCCCTTATTAACTCCATATTTATCATTCCTCCTTCTCAGCATTCTTCTGCTGTTCCATATACTTCTTCTTCATTTCCTCAAGTGGCATGCTCTTCAATTTCTTAATCTCCTCCGCATATTTTCCCTCCTCAATTTCCTTGATTCTCTTCTCAAGATTTGGAGAGGGTTTTGCAAGGTATTTGCCATAGACCCTTCTTGCAAGCTGGGCGGCATGATAATGCACAATTTCTGCAGGACAGCGAGCAGCACACAAACCACACTGCACGCAGTCAAAGGAGAGCTCAGCGGCCTTCGCAATGTCTCCTCTCTTCATTGCCTGGATATAGTCCATCACCTTCAAATCCTGTGGGCAGGACTTTGTGCAGGTGTTGCAGGCAACACATCTCGCAACTTCGGGGTAATACTGGAGAATCAGGTTTGCTTTGGGAGTGAGTTTTTCAATTTCATAAATCGACTTGTTTGCTGGCACAAATGGAATCTCTGTGAGATACATACCATCTTCGGCAAGCGTCTGGCAGGCAAGGGCAACTCTGAGCTTGTATTCATTCGCCTTCCTGTAAACCGTCGCACAGGCACCACAGAACCCTGCTCTACAGCCCGCTCCACGAACTATCTTGTAGCCAGCATACTCAATTGCTTTCATTATCGTCAGGCCCTCTGGCACTTCATGCTCCTTTCCCATTATGTACACTTTTATTGTTTTTGCTTCTTCCATTCAACCACCTCATAACTTGTATTTTGCAAGCACATTTTCAGGCGAGACATAATGTGCATTGACATTGATTTTTTTGCCTCCAGCAAGTGCTAGCAACTCTGTGAAATAGAACACAGGCATCGGCTCAAATGTAGGATAAGCTGCCTTCACATCTCTCTGCCTTTTATCCAGATTAAATTCGCACAATGGACAGGAGAGCACAATCGCCTCAGCCCCATTTTCTCTTGCGTTGTTTATGATTGTGTAGGTTTTTTCCACAACTGCTTCCTTCAGATTTACTGTGTGATAGGAACCGCAGCACTCAACAGCGTAAGGGAACTCTACGGTTTTGGCACCCATCAAATTTAGCAGTTTCGAAAGCAAAACAGGCCTTTCTCTATCATCAATTTTCACATGCTCTGGACGGACAAGCAGGCAACCATAGTAGGGTGCAACCTTAAGACCATTCAACCTTCCTTTGACAACCTTCGCAATTTTCTCAAAACTCACATAGTTGTTGAGGAATGTGAGAAGATGGAGCACCTCCACCTTTGCCTCATAATCTGGCAGATCGTCTATGAACTCATTTGCCGTCTTCAAGTCATCCGGCTTTCTTTTTGCAAGTTCATTTACTTGAGCCAGAGTGTTATAACACATTGCGCAAAGTGTGATCAGTTTATTCGTACCCAATTCTTTTCCCAGTTCCTGAGCATGGATCAAGTTTCTAAAGCAGGCAAGATGGTGCATGATGTCATCTGTTGTAAGAGAATGCACAGTGCCACAGCAATTCCAGTTCGGAAGTTCAACAAGTTCCACACCTATCGCTTTGCAAAACTCTATTGCTGATTGCTCGAAGTGGGCTGCATCGGATTTTAAACTACAACCAGGAAAATATGGAATTTTCATTTAACCACCTCAACCAGTGTACTTACGGAAATTTGAAATCAGTGCAATCTGCGGCAGTTCTTCAATCCCTTCAATCTTTCTTATGTCCACATAGTTCATGTTCTTTCTCAGCTTTATCTGTCGCAATGCCTCCATCACCTTTGCTATGTCAATTCCCTTCGGGCAGCGAACATCACATGTATAGCAGGATGCACAAATCCAGTATGTGTTTTTATCGAGCACCTTTTCATCACCGAGTTGCACTAACCTCATCACCATGCTGGGAATTAGCTCCATCTTCTTCACCATAGGACAGCCAGCTGAGCACCTGCCACACTGATAGCATGCAAACAAATTCTGGCCTGACAGTTCCTCAACAAGTTTTATGAAACTCTCTCGCTTTCCAATTTCAGCTTCATTTATCTGCATTTCTTTTACCTCCTTCCAGTTCTTTCATAATTATTTTCTCAACTACTGGTAATGCCTGCCTCACCTTTTCGCTTAATCCTTCCCTGAATTCATTCTCTGGCAAAATCTCAACCGCAACAAATTTCACAATCCTAGGAAAGTTCTCATGGCTCTTAAGCCATTCAATTGCTGTCTGAATGTTCATGTCGTGAGGATTGGTAAAGTGGATTGTGGGTTGCAGTTGCTCTACGCCAAAGGCATGTACAGTTCCTGGCATCCTGCCAGCAATCGCATCAACTACAATTGCTCTTTCATACCCGAGCATCCTCTCTGCCACTTCAAAACCAGAGGAGTTCATTGCCTCCACATCTACATCTCCAAATCTGCTCCGCAGTTTGGTTCTGAGCATATTAACTGCTTCTATACCTACTCCGTCATCACCAAGCAACGGATTCCCAAGACCTATTACCAGTGTCTTCATGCTTTTTCCCTTTTTCCGTAATTCAATGGACCCAGAGACCTGACTTGCTCCACGAATTCCTTGCTCACTTCTGCAAACTTCCTGCCTTCACTTGCAGAGACCCACTCAATTCTCAATCTTTCCGGCTCAATGCCAAGCTGCGCCAGCATTTTTTTAAGCATCACCACTCGTTTGAACGCTTTGAAGTTACCAACAACATAATGGCAATCTCCAGGGGTATGACAACCGCCAATAAACACACCATCAGCCCCATTTTTAAAGGCCTCAAGCACAAACTGGGGGTCCACTCTACCAGAGCACATAACCCTGATTGGAATCATGTTTGGTGGATACTGAAGGCGAGATACACCAGCTAGATCAGCACCACTGTATGCACACCAGTTGCAGAGAAATGCCACAATCTTTGGTTCGAAACCCAATTAATCACCTCCAGAGAGAGCTGCCCTTATCATGTTGAAAATTTGTTTATCAGTCATGTTTCTGAGTTTCAGAGCGCCAGTGGGACAGGCAGCAACGCAGGTGCCACAACCCTCGCACAAAATCTCGTTGATTTCAACAGTGTGCGTGGTTTCGTTGAATGTAATAGCACTGAAAGGACAGAGATTAACGCAAACCCTACAGCCAGAGCATGCATCCATGTTCACTTCAGCCGTTGTGGGCTCATGGTACAGTTCTTTTCCAGAGAGAATTGCAATTGCCTTGCTTGAAGCCCCACTTGCCTGAGCAACCGTTTCTGGAATATCCTTTGGACCATGTGCTGCACCGCAGATGTAAACCCCCTGAACAAGGGTTTCAACAGGCCTTAGCTTTGGATGTGCCTCTTTCAGGAAGGAGTTTTCATCCACTGGGATTTTTAATAGATTTGCGACCTTCTTCGTATCAGGTATTGGAACAATTGCAGAGGCAAGAACCACAAGGTCTGCCTCAAGTTCTACAAACTCGCCGCTGAGTGTGTCTGAGCCCCAGACAACCATTTTGTCGCCTCTCCTGAAAACCTTTGAAACCTTACCTCTAATGTAGGTGATTCTTTCCTCCTCCATTGCCCGTTTCACGAATTCCTCATAGTCCTTCCCACCAGCTCTTATGTCAATGTAGAACACATAGGCCTTGCCATCATGCACATGATGCTTGTAAAGCATTGCATGTTTTGCAGTGTACATGCAGCAGATTTTAGAGCAGTAGGGCATGTAAGAATCTGGGTCTCTTGAGGCGGTACACTGGATAAAGGCAACAACCTTGGGAACTTTACCATCTGAGGGACGAACAACCTCTCCACCTGTTGGGCCAGACGCAGAAAGCAAGCGTTCGAACTCAAGTCCATCTATCACATCCGGGTAAACGCCATAACCATACTCACCAATTTTTTCCTTCGGGAAAAGTTCATAGCCAGTGGCAACGATTATTGCCCCTACATCCACCTCTATTTCTTCATCCCGCATGTCGTAATCAATTGCCTTTGCCTCGCAAACTTCTTTGCACTTGCCACACACAAGCGGGTTAAGCCCGAGACAGTGATTTGTATCTATTGTGTATCTTGCAGGCACTGCCTGCGGAAATGGAAGATAGATTGCTTTGCGTGGACTCAGATTTCTGTCAAATTCATTTGGAGCGATAACCGGGCAAACTTCCTCACACTTACCACAGATGTTGCAATCGCTTGTCACATACCTTGCCTTCTGATGAATTTTAACCTTGAAATTACCTACAAAACCTTTTACATCCACAACCTCAGCATAAGTCATCAATTTTATGTTAGGATGTCTTGACACCGCCACCATCTTAGGGGTGAGAATGCACTGGGAACAGTCAAGAGTTGGAAATGTCTCTGAGAGTTGAGCCATGTGTCCACCAATTGAAGGAGTTTTCTCAACGAGAATCACTTCATAACCAGCATCGGCTACATCTAAGGCAGCTTGAATGCCAGCAATCCCTCCTCCAATCACAAGGCAACGCTTGGTAACTGGAACTGCCGCCTCCTTCAACTCCGAATTTAATTTTACCTTTTCCACAGTCACCTGCAGAATCTGAATTGCCTTCTCTGTTGCTTTTTCTGGCTCATCCGCATGCACCCAGGAACTCTGCTCTCTAATGTTCGCCATCTCACATCTATAACGGTTTAATCCTGCTCGCTCGCAGGCATTTCTGAAGGTAGTTTCGTGCATGTTGGGAGAGCATGCAGCAACTACAACACCATCTAGTCGCTTTTCCTTTATCGCATTCACAATTAAATTCTGGCCTGGGTCTGAGCACATGTATTTGTAATGTTCGGCATGCACCACATCTGGATACTTTGAAATCTCCTCCACTACCTTCTCAACATCCACAACGCCTGCGATGTTAATTCCACAATGGCAGACAAATACACCAATTCTTGCCATTTACTCACCCTTTATCGTTTCCTGTGCGTATTTGTATCCTTTTTCGAATGCCTTTGCATTTTGTTCTCTAAACCTTGCAGGAACGCTTTCAAGCACCGACCTCTTCAGAGATTCTGTGGAGAGCACATTTCTTGCCACATATCCAAAGAAGCCCAGCATCACAATGTTTGCGGCAATCTTCATTCCGAGTTCCTCAGCAAATCGTGTTGCTGGAATCTTGTAAATCTTGCTTGCTCTCTTGGCTGTGTCATCCAATGCTACAAGGTCTTCGTCAATAATCAGGATGCCGCCTTCTTTGAGCGTTGGCACATAATCATGGTATGCCTCTTGAGACATAATTACCATTATGTCTGGCGAAACCGGGTAAGGGTAGTCAATCATCTTTTCATCAATAACAAGGGATGCTGCACATGCGCCCCCTCTTGCTTCAGGTCCATAGCTCTGGGTGAACACTGCCTCTTTTTTATCATAAAGCGAGACCGCCTTTCCTACAATAAAGCCAGCAAGGATTATGCCCTGCCCACCAAAACCTCCAAATTTTATTTCTGTTCTTGTCATTTTCAAGCCCCCTTCTTGTTCGCCTTATCTATCAACATCTTAACTCTATCCATGTATGTGGTTTTCTGGATGTCAACAAATTTGCCTGTGAGAATTTCGCCGGTAAGCGAAATGTCTCCTTCCTTCGGGTCTGCACCATTCTTAACTTTTGTCTTGTACTGATAAAATTTCATGGTTTCCATTGCATCCCTCTGAGCGTTTCTTCGCCCGTAAGCTGTTGGACATGGCGAGATTATTTCTATGAACGAGAAACCATCCTTCTGCATCGCTTCAAGTATGCTGTCCAATATCTTCCTTGGCTGGAGTGTGGTCCATCTTGCAACATACACCGCACCAGCGGAAGCCATCACATATGGCAGATTGAACGCTGGCTCAATGTTTCCGTACGGTGTGGTGGTGGTTCTTGCATCCTCAGGTGTTGTTGGACCAACCTGTCCTCCCGTCATTCCGTAGTTGAAATTGTTCACACAAATCACAGTGATGTTCACATTCCTTCTGGCTGCATGAATTATATGGTTTCCACCGATAGCGAAGAGGTCCCCATCACCGCTTATCACAAAAACATGGAGTTCTGGCTTCGCAATTTTTAAGCCGATTGCAAACGGAATTGCTCTTCCATGGGTTGTGTGGAATGTGTCAAAATTGAGATAGCCAGGAATTCTACCAGTGCACCCAATTCCTGCAACGACAGACACGAGCTTTGGATCAACTTTTGACTTTTGAATTGCACGGATAAATGCACCAGTGACAATGCCTAAACCACAACCAGAGCACCAGATATGCGGCATTCTATCTGCACGGAGATAAACATCGAGGGGATTTTCCTCAACTTCATGCATTGTCATTTGCACACCTCCATCATTTTCTTTAGAACTTCCTCAGGCGTGTGCACTGCACCACCCATCTTCCCAAGGAACGAAACCTTGCTTGGACAGGCGCAGCGTTCTACTTCAAGCACAATCTGACCATAGTTTATTTCCACAACCAAAAAATTCTTCACCTTCTTTGCAAGTTCTCTTACCTTTTTCTCTGGGAAAGGCCAGATCGTGATCAGGCGAAGCATCCCTGCCTTTATTCCTTTTTCTCTTGCCATCAGAACTGCCCTCTTCACAACTCTGGATGTTATTCCGTAAGCTACGACTACGACCTCAGCATCCTCTGTCATGAATTCCTCATACCTGACAATTTCATCCGCATGCACCCTGATTTTATCACAAATCCTTTTTATCATTCTTTCTTGCGTTTCAGCAATTGTGCTTGGATAACCTCTTTCGTCATGGGTGAGACCAGTCATGTGGATGTTGTAGCCCTCTCCAGCATAGGGCATGGGCGGCACCAGGTCTTCATCTGCTTCATAAATCTTCACCTTACCTGGCTCCCCTTTCGGCTTCTTTCTATCAACAAGTTTGATTTTGCTCTTTTCAGGCACGACAACTCTCTCAGTCATGTGGCCCACAGA
Source organism: Thermoplasmata archaeon (assembly GCA_038874435.1). NCBI lineage: Archaea > Methanobacteriati > Thermoplasmatota > Thermoplasmata > Thermoplasmata archaeon. Next base: position 26,443 of record JAVZCK010000011.1, on the reverse strand, counting down.
TTCATCCATGAGAAGAACAACGGGAGTGCGATACTTGTAAGCAAGATTGAAGCATTCAATGGTAAGGTCAAAGCATTCCTGGGGAGAGTTTGGAGCTAATGCAATAATTTCATGGTCGCCATGTGTGCCCCACTTTGCCTGCATCACATCGGACTGAGCTACGAGCGTAGGTAGCCCGGTTGAAGGCCCGCCTCGCTGCACATTGATTATCAAGCAAGGCGTCTCTGTCATTGCACCAAGCCCGATGTTTTCCTGCATTAAACTGAAACCTGGACCAGAAGTAGCAGTCATTGCCTTGACACCTGCCCAGGCTGCCCCAAGAACTGCGGCTATACTTGCAATTTCATCCTCCATCTGAACATAGACGCCACCAATCTGAGGCATCCGCTCCGCAATGTGTTCTGCAACTTCAGTGGAGGGCGTGATTGGATACCCAGCAAAGAATTTGCAACCAGCAGCAATAGCGCCTTCTGCTGCAGCTACATCCCCATTCCAGAAATGCTCGCCTGTAAGCACATCTCTTGCTTTTTTTATTTCGGGTATCTTAGGGCTTTCGGGTATTGGGATTTCCTTTTCTGGAATTTGACCAACATCTTTTGACTGGGCATCTGCCTCACTGAAAATTGCAAATTCAGGACAAATCATTGCACAGAAACCACAGTTTATGCACTTCTTTGTCTCATCTTCCTGCAGTTCTGGTGGATGGTAACCCTTTGCATTGAACTCTTTGGATTCCACGAGTACCTTCTTCGGGCAAAACTCAATACAAAAACCACAGCCCTTACACCTGTCCTTGATTATATATAATTCACCATGAGGGGTCTTCCACTTCCTGGTTTTTTCATCGTCCTTTATAATATATGTTGTTGCCATGTGATACCTCCATTTCATACTGGCTTTGACTTCAATAAATCCATAAACTGATGGAGTAATTAATATTTACTGTAGAAACAACTGGTGATTGTCAAAGGCAGAACTGGAACTGAAAAAATAGAGTAGTGTGAAAGAAAGTTAAAAATGTGGTTAGAGTTTTGTGAGAATCCGTCTTCGAAACCCACAGCATCCGATGATGGAGATGACAAAGAGTGCTACAGAGAAGAGACCTGAGCATTCACATACAGGGCCACCCAGTGGATACCAGTCGCTTGCACCAGCACCGCCATCAATTGGATAGGCATTCACACTGCCGTTATCATTTCCATCCCAGTTACTCTAGTAATTGCCCTCGTTCACACTGTTGTCATACCAGTAGTTACCACTAAAGCTACCATATACCTAGCAATTCCTAGATTAACCCATCCCACTATTGTTTAACCATATTCAGATGCCTCTTGGCAGAGGAAACGTAAACATTAGATATGCTGCTAATAAAATTGCAACGGTGGATTCTAGTAAATTGTAAACCCATTGTTAATATAATTCTTTAGTTTGTGTTGCCATATAACTATTCTCTATCCTGGCGATATACCTGAAAGAAAACGAAAGGTGTAAAATGTCGAGTTTAACACTGTTTCTTCCCTTCCTTAAAATCTCTATGCTCAAAGGTCTTTTATTACTACATCGCAAACTATTTTTGGGCTCGTGATATCTGTATTCTCAATGCAGGAACCCTCCATTGACGAAAAATTCAGAGCACTGATGGAAAAAATTGCCGAGAAGGGGAAAATACTGATTGCATTTTCTGGTGGCGTGGACAGTGTGGTGCTTGCACATCTGTCAAAGCCAGTAAGGCCATTGTGTGTGTTTGTCCAGGACGAAACTGTCAGTAAGGATGAGATGGAGTATGCGAAAACAACAGCAGAAAAACTTGGTGTGGAATTAAAAGTGATTGAGCACAGCACACTGGACGAGGAGTTTTGCAAGAACACAATCCAGAGATGCTATCATTGTAAAAAATCAATGATTAAGGTGCTGAAAGAGTTTGCAGAAAAAAATGGAATTGACTGCATAGCAATGGGAGTCACCACTTCTGACTTCAAGGAATACAGACCTGGCATTAAAGCGGGTTATGAAGAAGGAATCTGGTACCCATTTGTTGAGTTCCAGATTTCAAAAGAGGATGTGAGGGAGTATGCAAGGATGCATGAGATCGAGGTCGCTGAAAAGCCAGCAAATGCATGTCTTGCATCAAGAATTGCATATAACCAGAAGATAACTAGGGAGCTTCTTGAGAAAGTGGCAGCGGCAGAGAAATTTTTGCATCAACTTGGATTCAAAATTGTCAGGGTTCGTGTGCATGGAAACGATGCCAGAATTGAGTTGGGAAGCAAAGAAATAGAGAAGGCATTGAATAAAGAATGCTGTGAAAAAATCAGTAAAAAATTGCATGAACTTGGTTTTGTCCATGTCTCAATAGACCTTGATGGTTATAGAGCAGGAAGCATGAATGAAGGAATCACTCAGCCACCACTCTGGCAAAGTGAAGATGAGAAACGGGTCTAAACAGTCCTTGTCTTGTCAAATTCCTTTCTCAGTGTATACATATCTTTCTCTTCAAACGCCTTCGGGCTTATCGGAACAAGCACTGTAGCATGATGCATTGCAGCCACATCATTTACTTTTTTCATGAATTTGAGGGCATCCAGAAAATTGTTCCCAAGCACAAGATTTTCAAAACCATCAAGCATAATCACAGCATTCTTGTTACTTTTGATGAATGAAGTAATTGCCCTCATAATCTCAAATTCCATCCTGCTTGGTTTCACCACAGGCACTGCAGTGGTCTCAGTATCTGAAAGCCAGTAGATTGTAGCACTCCCAAGCCCATACTTTTCCCGGACCTTATCAGGGTATGTTGTAGTGATACACAACCCTGGCGAGTCCTTTATCATCTCTCCAAAAATTTCAAATGCCTTCTCTGTCTTGGACTCAAAGATAAGATAACTGTAGCCCTTCTCGAGCGGGACTTCAATCTGTTGCTGGGTTGGAAGTTGTGGTGTCTCCACCGTTTCCTTTTCTTCTTTTGTCTCCTTTTCCTGAGAGGGTTTTGTCTCTTTTGTTTCCTCCCGTCTTGCCTTCAGTACTTTATCGCTCAGGTCTGAATATACACTTGCATAAAATGGGAGAATCAGTTCCTCCTTTGAACAATAAAATTTTAAAATCAATCTGGCCTCTCCACTTTCCTCAATTGTTTCTACATACGCAGCGTAAAGATTGTCCCAGTGGTCATGGGCAAAGAATTTTGTTACAGCACGGAAAAATCGACCATCCTTGACACTCTGGAATGGAATCTGATACATGTTCTTGTCCCTTATCATATCACAGACAATGCGGTGCAGTGTTTCACCACTGAACCGTATATTCTTTATCTCCTTCTCAATTTTTCGCATCGTTTGGGTAGCTACACGCCAGTGCTCCTCTATAACTTCTCTTGGATAAAGAGCTGTAAACTCTATGCTTAGATATTTTGGTTCCGTTTCGATAGTGGTTTTCTCATCACCAATTGAATATGTAATCTTCGCCCGCACTGGCTCGTTTCTAAACTCTTTAAGTGGCTCAAACTCAAACATGATTCTTGCGTGTTCATCAGGCTCAATGTATTTTATCTGCTTGGTTTCCGTTTCTGGTTTAAGTTTCTCCTTGTTCACAAGGACCTCTATGTTCAAATTCTCAATTTTTTTCGCAGTCCTGTTACCGATATTTAACGCAAAATGAATAGCTGAATCTTTTATGTAAAGGGCAGGGATAATCTCAAGTTTCTGAACTGGCTTTTCACCAGCTTCCTCACTCTCCTTTCTTACCCGCATCCAGTAAACTTCATGCCCGCAAGCTCTGCACACACCCAAGCCGTTGGCTGCAAAAGTCACATCACGGCTCTGGCATCTTGGGCAGATGAGAAAAATTTGTCTTGCACCACAGATTTTACAAACAAGCTCACCAGTACTCAAGTATTCCACATTGTTGCTGCCACAGTGCGTGCATCTTTTCCAGATAAATTCATAACCGCAAGTAGCACATTTTCCGTTTCCATCGTCATAGAAAACCAGCTTTGTCCCTCCACATCTGCTGCACTTCCCATGCGTGGGTTTATAGATGTATTCTTCCATGGTGTGGAGATTGCACAGTGATAAATAAAGTTATTCCAAAAATTCTTAATTGCGGTGCTGTGAATCACAAATCCCATATACTTCCTTCGCCTCCACTACCACATGACCGAGATTCTCTACATGACTGAGGGCTGTTACCTGAAAGATTTTGATGCAAAGGTTATTAAAATTGATGGAAATTCTGTTTTACTGGATAGAACTGCATGTTACCCTGAAGGAGGGGGCCAACCCACAGACACAGGGATTTTGCAGAGCAGTAGAGGAGTTGCAAAAATCACCTTTGTAAGAAAAGCTGGAGATGGGGTGTTTCATGAACTTGATGGTCCTATGCCGGAAATCGGAGAAACAGTCCATGTGTGTATCGATTGGGACCGAAGGTATGCACACATGCGGATGCACACTGCCCAGCACCTGCTCTCAGGTATTGTCTATAAATTTTTCAGCGCAAGAACAGTTGGTAACCAGATTTATGCAGACCGCTCAAGAGTAGATTTTATGCCCGTCAATTTTACAGATGAGGATATCAAAAGAATTTGCGAGGAATTTAATGCTGCAGTTGAAAGGAAAGTGCAATTAAAAATCTACATGATGAATAGAGAAGATTTTGAAAAATGCGAGGAGGGAGAAAGAGCTAATCTCCATTTGCTTCCGCCAGAAATCAAGGTCTTGAGAATTGTTGAAATCCCGGGCTATGATATGTGTCCCTGTGCTGGCACACATGTAAATTCCCTCGGAGAACTTGGAAGAATCAAGGTACTCAAGGTGGAACGAAAAGGGAAGGACAGATACAGAATCAGTTATACCCTGGAGTGAAAAAATGTCTGGAAAACCAGTGAAAATTGAAAAGTTAGTAAAAATGTATGAAAAGAGAATAAGAGCCCTTGATGGCATCTCACTGGAGATTGATGAGGGTGAAATTTTCGGGCTTATTGGTCCAAACGGGGCTGGAAAAACCACAACAATAAGGATTCTTGCAACCCTGTTGGTTCCAACATCAGGAAAAGCATCGATATATGGCCTGGATGTAACTAGGGAACAGAAGCAAATTCGAAAAATAATTTCTTATCTGCCAGAGGATGCAGGCGCTTATGAGAACCTTACTGGGAGAGAATACCTCCGCTTCATTGCGGGTTTTTTCGAGGGAGAAAGAAATTCAATGGTCGAAAAAGGCATAAGAATTGCATCTCTTGGAGAGCGAATAGATTCAAAAATCAAGGAATACAGCAAGGGAATGAAACGAAGATTGCAGATTGCTAGAACTCTCATGGTTTCTCCAAAGCTTGCGATTCTGGATGAACCAACATCGGGCTTAGATGTGCTGCATGCCCATTATGTGCGAAATGAAATCAAGCGAGTGTTGAGAGAAACAGGAGCGACAGCCATAATTTCAAGTCACAACTTGCTGGAAGTTGAGTTTCTCTGCTCAAGAGTGGCCCTGATTTCTCAGGGAAAAATTTTGGCGCAGGGAAGTCCCAATGAGCTGAAAAAAAGGTACAATGGGAACAACCTGGAAGATGTGTTTCTGGCGGTGGTGAAAAATGCATAACTCATTTCTGAACATTGTAGTAAAAGAGCTCAGAGAAATGCTCAGAGACCCGAGATTAATGATTGGCATGATTGTTGTGCCTTTGCTCATCTTCCCACTTATGGGGTCTGTGGTGAATCTCTCCATGGATGTAGCGAAAGAGTCAGCAAAGAGTGTTTATGCTGGCTATCTATCGTTTGATGCACAAGACGGAAACTCCACACTGTCCAACATTCTCTATCAATTTCTCACAGTCCAGAACATAACGCTTGTAAACATTTCTGCGGAAGATGTCAGTGCGGGGCTTGAGGCATGTAAGGAGTATGGTGCAAATCTGCTCATTGTGGTTCCTGTGAATTTTACGGAAAGAATCGTAAACGGGAGCAGCACTGATGTGAAGCTCTACCAGATGCTGAAAAGCTTTGGAATTGGCGAGGCGGTTGAGAGCAGCGTCGTGGCTTCTGCCCTCTCCTCCTTTAACGATTTTATTGTCGCCTCTCGACTCAGTGCAGCTTACCCTGATGCAAAGCCGGATGAACTGCTCTATCCACTCCGTGTGGAAGAAAATTCTGTGATAAAGGGGAATGTGAAGAATGTTCCCCCGAGTGTTGTTTCTGGCACTGTGCTTTCCGCAGGACTCGCTATGCCAATGGTAATAATGATTCTTCTTATAATGGCAGGACAGCTTGCAGCCACATCAGTGGCAATTGAAAAAGAACAGAAGACCCTGGAAGTGCTGCTCACACTTCCCATCAACAGAATCTACTTGCTCTTTGGAAAAATCACAGGGGTTGTGGTGCTCTCAATCATTGCTACTGCCTCTTACCTTCTGGGCTTCAGCTATTACATGAACTCGCTCACCTCGAGCAGCCAGGCAATCGGAGAGATTAATTTGACCACACTCGGGCTCGTGCCAGATGCCCAGGGCTACCTGTTGATGATGCTCTCCCTGTTTCTGGCATTTCTCTCTGCACTTTCAATTTCAGTGTTACTTGGGGCTTACACAAAAGATGTGCGGAGTGCCCAGGCGTTAATGGGTGTCCTCTATCTCCCAATCATTTTCCCGGTTTTCATTCTGATGATGCTGCCAGTGGAGGCACTCCCCACAGGGCTCCAGGTCATTGTCTATGCCATCCCATTTTCCTATCCTATTCTTGCCTCAAAGTCCCTCTACACTCAAGAGTATGGCATCCTCTATTTCGGGGTAATTTACCAGGTGGTTTTCACAGTTGCAATGCTTTATATCGCTGGCAAGCTTTTTGCCTCGGAAAAAATCCTCACAGCAAAAATAGAGTTCAAGAAAAAGAAAGTTATAGAGGAATAAAATTCAGTTTCTTCTCTTTCTACTGGCATGCATGAAACTGATAATGCAGAGCAGAGCAATTGCAAGCCATGGTAGAACCGAGAACTCGCTGACAGGGCCACCAAGTGGATACCTGTCGCTTGCATCTACACCGCCATCAATCGGGTATGCATCTGCACTGCCCCAACCATGTCCATCCCAGTTGCTCCAGTGGTTACCTTCCTGAGCTATGTTGTCATACCAGAAATTGCCACCGACATCGTCGTATGCTTGAGAAGTGCCTGCGTATCCCTTGTTTCCGCTGTTGTTGAGGAAATTGTTTCTAAGTATGTAATTAGCGGTAGAACTGAATGTGATGTAAACACCATAACTTGTATGACGGCTTATTGTATTGTATGTTATTGTGTTGTCGTTTGAATACTGGGTAAGATAAACACCATAGTTGCCATTGTCCGCAATGGTGTTGTTGGCCATTGTTGTGTTCCTGGAAGAGTAGAGATAGATACCACACTGGGTGTTGTTATTGATATTGTTTTCTAAAATTGCTGTGTTGTTTGTTGAATATAAGTAGATACCTCTACTGGAGCCATAGAGAATGTTGTGAGTTATCGCATTTGCTTCGGATGCATTCAAATAAATGCACCAGATGGAGGTAGAGATTTCGTTGTACTCCAGGATGTTTGCTGTAGAACTGTACATCTGAATTCCACGTCCATTTCCCATCATGTAATTTCTGGTTACTTTCGTGTTTCTTACATCCTCCAGATAAATACCATCACCGCTACTGGTACCAATCACCGTATTGTTCTCTATTATGTTGTCGTTAGATGAATACATTGCAATCCCTTGATTCGTGTTCCATGAAATTGTGTTGTTTATGATTGTGTTGTTGTCACCGATAGAGAAGATTCCTACAACATTGTTTGTAATCGCATTGTCAGATAACACGGTCCAGCTAGCAAACAGATATATACCATAGGCCAAATTATCCCAACAATTGTTGCTTGAGAGACTGTTGTTTGTTGAACCATCGTAGAGGAATATGCCAAACCTTGAGTTGTTACAGATGTTGTTCTCAACTACTCCATTCTGCACATTCCTAAGGGCAATGCCTGAGCCTCCAGGTAGAGTGCCACTGTTAGTTGCATTCCAGAGGAGACATTTCCTTATAATAAAGTATGCGTCTGTATTCTCTACCCAGATGGCATAGGTACCACCATTTGCATCTATCTCCAAACCCTCTATTATGAACGGGTCAGATGCTGTGCCAGTGCCATCAACAACTCCGTTGTCTGGCGTGAACTCACTGTTGCTGGTTATGTGGATTGGACCATGATGTAGATACTGAATTGGATACCAATCGCTCGCAACGCCTCCATCAATTGGATAGGCACTTGCTGTTCCCCAATCATTTCCATCCCAGTTGCTCCAGTAATTGCCCTGTTGGGCGGTGCCGTTGTACCAGTTGTTCCCTGCGACATTGTCATACGCCTGGCAGTTGCCTGATACTCCTTTGCCTGCACCATTGTTACCAACAAACCTGTTCCCGACCACTGTATTACCACTAGAGCTAGATGTGATGTAAACGCCATAGTTTGTATTCTTGTATATCCAGTTATTGGTTATGTTGTTATTAATGGAGCTGTAAATGTAGACTCCTTGTGCCCCATTCTTAGTAATATTGTTATTCGTTATATCGTTGTACTGGGAAGAACTGTAGATATATATTCCGTATTGCGTGTTGCTCTTTATATCGTTGTTTATTATGGTGTTGCTGTTGCTTGCTGCGGAGATGTAGAATCCGTGCTGGGAATTGCTCTTTATCTGGTTGCCAGATAAAGTGTTATAACTGGATGCGGTTAGATAAATTCCTATGGTGTTATTGAAAACAGTATTGTTTAAGATTTGGTTTGTGCTTGAAGAAGCAAGGAATATGCCTCTGTATTGGTTGTTTGAGGCGTTGTTGTTAATTACCGTGTTTGAAGTGGAGCCACCATAAAGGTAAATGCCATACCTTGAACCATTGCAGATGTTGTTCTCTATTTTGCCATTCCTTACATTGTTCAATGCGATGCCTGCGCCCAATGGAGGACTACCAGAACCAGTGGCGTTCCAAACAAGGCAGGTGTGGATTGTGAAGTATGCATCCGTATTTTCTATCCATATGCCATAGGTGCTTCCAGCAGCGTCTATTTCCCAGCCCGCAATTATGTAGGGGTTTGCTTGCGTCCCTGCACCACTTACCACACCATTTTCTGAGGTGAACTCACTGTTACTGGTTATGTGAATTGTGCCTCTTGCGGTCCTCAATGGATACCAATCACTTGCTCCTGCACCACCAGCAATCGGGTAGGCACTCGCAGTGCCCCAGCCATTTCTATCCCAGTTACTCCAGTAATTGCCTTCCTTTGCAACGCTATCAAACCAGTAGTTGCCACCGACACTATCGTAGGCCTGGCAATTGCCACTTACACCCTTGGTTGCCCCGTTATTTCCGATAAAGCGGTTGTGATGGATTATGTTCCCCGTTGCTGTTGAGGATGATAAGTAAATTCCGTGGGAACCACTGGAAATAATTGTGTTGTAAGTTATGAGGTTACGCCTTGCTCCAGGTGAACCTCCATCACTCGCTTTGATTCCGTTGGTGCTGGTAAATGCTATATAATTTTCTGTGAAATTGTTGTCGCTTGAAATATACGAAAGGGCAATCCCAACTACATTGTTGAGGAGCGTATTTCGTGCTATTGTATTGTTGGAACCATGAATATAAATTCCATTACCATTTCCAGAGCAATTGTTGTTCATGAATATTGCATAATTTGTCTCTAGAACCACTCCATAATCTGAGTTTCCTGTAATCGTATTGTTACTTATTACACCGTACGCCCCATCAACATTAAGGCCCCTAGTACTCCCTATACCAACTATCGTGTTGTTAGTAATACTTACATAATCACTGCTGAAGACCCAGATTCCATATCCTTTGTTGGTTCCGAGATAATTGTTAGTTATATTATTATAATGTCCGACTAGAATTATCCCTCCATCCTCAAAGTTGTACTGTCCGTTGTTAGAAATGTTGTTATTTATAATTGTGGTGTAATCGTTATATGAGCCCGTGCCATATATTCCGCACTGAGAGTTGCTGGAAATGTTGTTGTTTGCAATGTAATTGTGAGTTGAAGAACTAGATAATCCGATGCCAATCTTGTTGTTGGTAAGCGTGTTATTGATTATCGTGGTATTTGTAGATTTAAATATTTTAATTGCCTCTCCACCGACAGCCCCAGTTACTGTATTGTTCAATATTTCACAGTTTGAGGTTTCCCAAACATCAATGCGTTTACCACCTGTTAGAGTATTATTTGTAATCCTGATGTAGCTACATGATTGCCAGAACCACATCCCTGTGTTTGAGGCGTTCACGACAATGTGATCTGATGTTTGGATGGTAACCCCATCTGCAGTGAAATTGTTCAGCCAGATATAGCTTGAACTCGAAATCTTTGGAGTAAATGCGTCATAAATATTTATATTCTCACATGTACCATTTTTCACATTCGAGAAAGCAAGTGCTGCATAAGGTTGGGCAACTGTTGAAGTATTATGTAAATCACAATCTCTTACAATGAAATGCACATCCGTGTTCTCAATCCAGATACAGTATGAGCCACCATTTGCGTCTATTTCCAATCTCTCAATTATGTAGGGATTGCCCTCTGTGCCATCCCCCTGCCAGCCCTCACCAGCTGCCTGTGCAGCAAAGTCGGCATTGCCATTTATGTGAATTGGCCCACGCTTGCCATAGCCCAATGGATACCAATCACTTGCACCAGCGCTCCCGTCTATCGGATACGCTAATGGTGTACCCCAACCGCTTCCATTCCAGTTGCTCCAGTAGTTGCCTTCGTGTGTAACCGCATCATACCATTGGGTAGCTCCTGTATCATCCCTTGCCTGGCATTTCCCATCATTGTTTCCCTTTGATGCATTGTTGTTTCCGTAGAAGTAATTGTGATGCACATAGTTTCCCATAGCGGGTGTTAGCCTGAAATATACCGAATAGTTGGTGTTGTAATAGAAATCATTGTAGGTGATGTTTGTTCTGTAGCACATATCTGCGATAAGCCCATAATTTTTGTTATTTGAGATATTATTATATGAAATTGTAGTATCTATAGTGTCTAAGTAAATTCCTGCATTAGTATTATTTAACACCTTGTTACCAACAGCCGTAAAGTTTATGGTCGACGTTACATATAACCCAATAGAATTGTTGTAGAAGTCGTTGCTCGCTACAGAGATGTTCTGACAGGCAAATGTGGCAAGTCCGTAGTATCCCTGACCAAAGAATGTGTTATTATCAATTGTACAATTATTGGCGTACACCATAGATACTCCATGATTGCTGTTGTTTGACAGTTCGTTCTCTGTCACATTGGTGTAGTTTGTATTTTCGTATAGGTAGAGACCCACAATGTTGTTGCTCACTGCATTTTTTAGGATGTCTATAATTGAGTAGGTAGTATAAATTCCAACATAATTGTTAATGATTCTGTTGTCTTGAATTAATCCACCGGTGACATTTCTGAGTGAAATTCCTGCTGCATTGGTAGCTGTAGCATTCATTATATCACAATTGCTAATTACAAAACTTACATTCGTATTTTCAATTTTAATACCGTAGCTGCCACCACGGGCATTGCAGAGGTATCCATCTATTAGGTAGGGGTCGCTCTGGCTCCCATCACCATCCCAGTCCATTAGGTTCTTCATCTCTGCAAACTGTTCGTTGCTCAGAATCTGTATGGGACCCAGTGCTGGTTTTGAGAGGGGATAATAGTCGCTTGTGAGACCACCATCAATCTGATAAGCTTTTGATGTGCCCCAGTCCATTCCATCCCAATTATCCCAGTAGTTGCCCTCATGATATGCGCTATTGTACCATGTGTTTCCTTCACCATCGTATGCCTGGGGATTTCCATTAATTCCTTTTGTAGGATTATTTTGCCAGAAGTTGTTATAACAGATTATGTTGTTCAGAGAGCCGGATGCGAATCCAATCGCATATTTTGCATTTCTGTAAAACTGGTTATAAGTTATTTCGCTATTTGTTGTTGAGAGAAGGTAAATGCCACGGTAATTATTTCTGGAAATGTTGTTGTTCGTGATTATCATATTCATTCCAGAAGTAATATCTATACCATTGTACTCATTTTCATCAATTCTATTGTATGATATGGTAATTTCCCTTACATTCCAACATATCACTCCATATTTATTCTGGTTGATGCCATTGTATTTTAAAGTGCTGTACATTGAGAGGTAACTTGTGTGATACATCCAAATACCATATGTGCAACTATAAATGTGATTCTTGATGATAGTGGCATTGGTGGCGTTATACAATGCTAAACCTGCATCCCAGTAATACATATCTGAATTTCCATAAGCATCATGTAATTCGCAGTTTTCAATAACAAAATCCTTTGTTGTGTTTCCTATGTAAATGCAATAGCCATATCCTGCGCCATCAATCAACCAACCGTCAATAATGTATGGGTCAGTTGAAGTTCCAGAACCCCCAACAACTCCATTCTCCAATGTAAAATCTGCATCGCTGTTGATTCTTATAGGTGCTCTCGCCGGCTTGCTGAGAGGATACCAGTCGCTTGCACCGGCACCACCGTCAATCGGATAAGCATTTGCACTAGCCCAATCGTTCCCATCCCAGTTGCTCCAGTAGTTGCCTGTTTGCCTTGTAGTGTTATTCCAATCATTAGCACCGACACCATCGTATGCCTGGCAGTTACCAGAAACGCCCCTGCCAGCACCATTGTTCTGCCAGAAACTGTTCCACCATATTGCATTCGAGTTTGAACCAGTAGTCAAGTAAACTCCATAGCCACCATTGTTTCTCAGATGATTGTAAAGAATCAGATTTGTGTTTGAAGTGGCAAGATAAATGCCATAATTTGTATTTGAAGAAATTGTGTTGTTTGTAACCCTGTTCGTCGAGGATGATGACAAAATTACACCATAATTGTTGCCTGAGACATTGTTTTCATCAATTCTGTTTAGAGTGGAGGAAGAAAGGTAGATGCCATAGTTGTTGTTTGAAACCGTGTTGAGGTACACTGTGTTCTGGCTTGAACTACCAGCAATGTAAATTCCATAGCTTGTGCAATTTAGAATTAAATTCCTTCCGAGTATTCCATGGACCACACTGTAAAGCGCAATTCCAGAATTCCAGTAGTACTGTGCAGCATTTCCACTTGAGTTGTTTACATAGCAATTTCTCACAACGAAATAGGATGTTGTGTTACCTATGTAAATCCCACAGCCCTGGCCTGCTGCGTCAATGTCCCAGTTTTCAATAATATATGGGTCGGCCTGTGTCCCTGAGCCGCTCACAACACCGTTTATTGGTGTGAAATCCGCATCTCCATTTATTCTAATTGGTGTTCGAGGCGTCCCCTTAGGTGTGAAAGGTTTGCTCTCAATTAGTTGGACTGTTCTTTCATCCACTGCCTTCAGATACATATCCATTGCTGAGATTTTCGCATTTTCACACCGCAACGCATTCTCCAGCTTGCATTCCATGTTCTGCCAGTCAATCATGTAGAAGTAAACCGCATAATTTTCACCAACACCAAGTAAATTCTTACCAGCCATCGTCTCCATATCTTTGCCATTAGTTGCTGCAGCCACACTCTCGCCAATTACCCATGTCCATTCCTGCTGCACCACACCCACGAATGTAAGCACTCGACTTGCCTCTATCTTTCCGTTCTTGCCCACAATCTCTATCGCTTTGTCCGCACCGACTGCAAAATTGGCAGAGGGCTTAAACCCTGTTCCCGGATTGTTATCCGTGTCCACAAACACATAAGCCACATCTCTTCCATTTGCATTTGGAATTGTCGTCTCTCGCTGAGTTGCCATGTAAACTGGATTGTCAGATGGGGTTTCAACAATGTATCTACCATCACCAGCCAGCAAACTACCATAAACCCTTGCATAAAATGCCACATTCTTTCCTGTTTCTACAGTTGCATACTCTGAGATATCGATATTTTCTGGCACGTTGACATCCCTTATTTTTGAGGTCTTTGCAACACTCTGCCAATCTTCAAAGCTGCCATCAATTCTAACTACGCTAGTAGTGTTACTCTGAAAAGTAAACAGTGCAACTACACTCAAAACCAACAAAATCATTACAAAAAACACAGTAAATTTACCATGCTCTCTTTTCTGGCTAAACTTTCCAGGCATTCTGCATGCATTTCCATTTGTAAAACCATGATAAATTCTTCTCTCATTTTCTATTACTACTCCCTTTGTTGTTCTACCTACTGATTTCATAATGTTCACCAACCGGTGGAATGGATTAATAGTATATAACTATTATTATATTTTTCATATCAAATAATAACATCGACTGGAAATATTCAACCTACCAAAATCTGCATTTTTCGGGTACCACTCCCAACATTTATTAACTTCCTTGATATTACATTTATCCATGAAAGTGAGTATCATACTATTTATAGGAATTCTGCTGAGTACCCCCACGGGTCTATATGGGATTTCAAGCACAGGATACGATACTAGAGCTGTCCACACACCCATCTATATAGACGGTAATTCTAACTTTACCTATGCAAATGGTGTTGTAGGAGGTTCAGGTACCCCCACAGACCCCTATGTAATTCAAAATTGGGAAATAAGCTGCAGCGAAGCCCATGGGATCTGGGTTGCAAATACGAGCTTGTACTTTGTAATAAGACACGTGACAATCTGGGCAGAAAATCTCTCCAGCTTCTATGGTGTCTATCTTACCAATCTGACTAATGCAAGAATCGAGAATGTGACAGTAAAAAATACAATGACTGGTTTTGCAATTTTTGGTGTATCAAATGTGGTCATCACATCTATTTCTGCATCAGATTGCAACTTTGGACTGAACTTTTTCGGTGTATCTCAAATAGATTTGAAGAATTCAAATTTCAAAAACAACACAAATGCAGCATGTGTGCTTGCCCAGTCAGAGAATCTGCAAATTTCAAATCTAGAAATATTGAACTCGGGTGTACGTTTGATCGGCGTAAACAATTCCCAAGTTTCAGGATGTAATTTTGAAACGGATGAAGGTTATGCCCTTTCATTAGAGGACTGCTGTGCTGTGACAATCCAGAATAATGTTTTCTATAATTGCAGCCTTCTCCTCATTGGAGAAGAAAACTGGGCCTACAACACTCATACAATTACTGGAAATACTGTGAACGGAAAGGGAGTTCTATATGTAAAAAATCAGACGGGCCAGACAATTTCTGGCACTTACGGAGAAATTATTCTTGCCTCGACCACAGATTCCACAATTTCTAACACCACCATGTGTAGTGGAGATGTGCTAATTGAGGTTGCAAATTGCCAAAGGATTAACTTAAATTCAATTTCTTTAAGGTCAGCAGAAAACGGAATTTACTGTATTGGTTCTACAAATATACATTTAATTGAGATCTCCGCCAGTGATGTGGATAACGGCGTGATTATGTTAGATTCGACAAGTCTATCTGTAGAGAACTCGAGATTTACAAATGCAAGTACTGGCATTTCGTTTGTATCCACAACTGCTGCTACTGTTTCAAATTCAATTTTTGAAAACAGCACATATGGGATTATAGGACACCAGAGTACAAACATCGGCCTGAATTCCCTAACCCTTAAATCCAACACCCAAGCAGTTTCATTCATGGCCACAGAAAACTCACAGATAAGAGATTCAAAATTTATTAGAAATGATATATCAATCAAATTTGTAAATTCTAGAACCACTACTATATCTAGAAACCTGTTTATCGGCACAACTCACTATGCAATCACACTTGATGCAAGTTCTACAAACAACACGATTGCTGAAAACGCATTTTTGCTCAATCACTATGGTATGACACAGTGCTCTGATAACGGTGTAAAAAATAATTGGTACATTGGCACTCGTGGGAACTTCTGGGACGACTGGACGTCCCTGGATGCAAACAATGACACGATAGTAGATTTTCCTTATCCTATTGACGGGCAAAGTGGTTCCTATGACAATTATCCCCTTGCAATAAACCCTATTCCCCAGACACTTTCAGTAACGTGGTACATTTCTTCGCAGGAAATTTACACAAATGAGTATGTTTCCTTCACAATTTATGTATCCTGTTTTGAAATTGGTATTCCAAATGCGTACGTTGAATTCTTCCCGACACTTGGCAATGTAACAGCTCTGAGCTACACAGATGAGAATGGTGCACTATCTGGTACTTATACAAGTGGGAATGAGCCAGGCATCGAAAATATATCTGTAAAAATTCTACGCCCAGGCTTCGTGACAAAAACGATTGGAATTCCAATAAACATCCTTGAATATCCACACCTCCAGATAAATCTTTTCCCTGAAGCTTATGCTCTCTACGGAGGAGAAAACACCACTGTGGTTGTTGTAGTCCACTCTAGTGAGAAACCTGTTGGAGAGGCGATACTCTTCTTTACAGTGGAACCCTATGCCATGCTCTCGGAAAGTGTAAAGACCACTGATGTTAATGGAACCACAACAATTGTAATCAGCTTTCCAACTGTGGAGAACCAGACAGTCTTCAGAGTGCATGTGAATGCGACAAAAACAGGCTTTGCTGATGGATCTGGCTGGTGTGATATAACCGTTAACCCATTAAAAACTCTTGAGGTAAATATTTCATGTGTTGATAAAGCACTGGCTAATACTTCTACTGACCTCACTATTATCGTAAAATCTGAAAACAACACTGTAACTGGAGTAAATATTTCACTAACATCCGACATGAACTGCAACTTTACGCCCTCATCAGGACTTACCGACCTCAACGGCAGGTTTATAAGCGTTATAAAAATACCCTCACTGGACTTCGAGACGAAAATAAAAATTTATGCACATGTACGGAAGCAAGGGTACTCAGATAGTTTTTCGGAATTTGAAATGATAGTGGGGAATCTGCCACAAAAACCAATGAACTTAACAGGGGAAGGTCTGAACGGAAAAGTTATTTTACGGTGGGAAGTATCAACTGGTGCAAAAGTGTATCATGTATACAGAAGTGACAAGCAAGGTGGAGAATACTCACTGATAGGAAACACGAGTGCTGAAGGATTTGAAGACACAAATGTGGTGAATGGACAAACCTATTTCTATAAGATATGCGCTGAAAATGATTTTGGTATTTCCGACTGGAGTAACGAAATCGGGGTTACACCACATGCACCTGGAAAAATTACACCTGGGTTTGAGACAATGCTGTGGGTAGTAGCCGTCATAGGAGTTTCTGCATTGTTCTATCTCAAAAGTAAAAGAAGATACAAACCCTAAATTTCAAATTCTATACCTCTAACAGGCAGGATAACCTCTCTTCCTTCTATAACTTTTGCTAGCTCCTCCCTTGACTCTCCATGCATTAGAACAACCTTTTCTGGGTCACACATTTCAATAAATTTCAGAAGTTCGTCGTGGCCGGCATGTGCTGAAAAATCAAAGAAGTAAACAGGGGCTTTGACCTCCACTTCAGCTCCTGCAATTTTAACATTCCCTTTTTCAAGGAGAGATCTTCCATTAGTCCCTTCAACCTGATAACCAGTAAGGAGAACACCACAATTCTCCCTTCTCCTGATTACCTCAAGATATTCAAGAACTGGACCCCCATCTAGCATACCACTCGTTGTAAGAATTACTTCTCCCTTCATTGCTCTCTTTCTATCTCCTTCATGCCTAACCACATTTACATTTTTTAATGCATTTCTAAGTTTTTTTGCATTTCTTAGATACTCTGGGTGCTCAAGGTAAATTTTACTAACTTTTGAACCCATGCCATCTAACCAGATTTCGTAGTCAGTATTTGCAAGCGTAAGCAAAAGTTCTTGTGTTCGTGCCACAGCAAATGCAGGCACAAGCGCTGTTCCACCTGCATCCACAATATCCTCTATCTTTGAAAGGAAGCCATACTCTGTTTTCTCCCTTGGTGGATGATTTCTCCCAGCATAAGTGCTCTCAATGAAGAGATAGTCACATTTAACTGGCTTCGCGCCATTCACCAGGTTAGTCCGGGTTAAATTAAGATCTCCTGTGAACAATGAAACCCTGTTGGTCACTATTTCAAACATAGTGGCTCCAGGTATATGGCCAGCATCGTGTAGAGTCACCTCCGTATCGTTGATAGCAATGGTTTCTCCAAACGTAACTGGTTCCATAAGAGAAGTGGTTTTTCTTATGTCCCTCAAACCGTACTCCAAGCTATAGCCCTCCATCTCGGAGATTTTAAGGGAATCCTCCAGAAGGAGTGTAGTTACGTCTATCGTGGGAGGCGTTGCAAAAATCTCACACTCATACCGATTTGATATCCAAGGAAGCATCCCTGAATGGTCTATATGTGCATGGGATAAAAATACACAGTCAACATGAGGCGAAGGAAGTGGGAGACCTGGGGGTGTATCTGGCGTGATTCCATAATCGAAGAGCATCCGCTCTCTCCCTGTGTCCATTACCATGCCAAGCGAACCGACTTCGTCCGCACCACCAAGAAACTTTATACGCATTGGGAATAGGCTTATAGGTAGGAGTTTATGAATGTATCTGTTGTTTAAAGAAAAAAAAAGATGTGCCGCTTGCACACTCAAGAGAAAGATTATAAATAAGTTTGTAATATAGGAGAAAAACAAGGGGTGTCCAAATGGCAAAACAGATATCAATCCCTGAAGAAATCGTAGAATTCTTTCAGAAGCCTGGCGGTAGGTCTTTGATGGTAAAGGGTGGTGCAGGTACTGGTAAGACCACATTTGCACTTCAGATGCTTGAAGAACTTGCAGAACCAGATAAGTCGTTTTACCTCTCTACAAGGGTATCTGATGATGCGTTGTATACCCAATTTCCATGGCTTAAAGAAAAAGAAATGCGTGGGAGGATAATTGATTCATCTAGAATTTTGCTTGAAGCTCTATACAAACCCTCTGAAGAAGAGGAGGTAAAAGTGCCACCAGAGGAGGAACAACGGCTTGAGACAGCAAAGGAGTTTCTTAAAGCAATTTCCCAGGAAAGAGGCCCTCCAACAAAAGTAGATAGGACGAGGTTAACTGTACTCCTAGAGCAGAATAGAATGCCAGAAATTGAAAGAATTTATGCGAGAATAGAGCATGTGCTACCAGACAAAGCCACGCTCGTTATAGATAGCGTTGAAGGCATCACTCACAAATACGGGATTGAAATGGAAGAGTTTGTTATGACAATCCAGAAGGACCTTGTAGAGAACTCCAATACCAATGTGGTATTTGTTCTAGAAAAGCCAGAGGCAGGTGGACTTGAATATCTAGTTGATGGTCTGATTACTTTGAGCAGAGGAGAGATTGACAGGAAACGTGTGAGACATGTAACACTGGAAAAGTTGAGAGCTACTGAAATTAAGCAGCCGTACTATCTACTTACACTAAGAAATGGAAGGTTCACAAGCTTTACACCATATTATCCACCACCCTCTCAAAAAGAGTGGAACATCCAGTACGACAAAGAGAACTACTACAGCACTGGAATTCCTGATATGGATAGATTGCTGAGTGGTGGGTTTAGAAAGGGTTCCTACAATGTGTTCGAAATTGCAGACAATGTAGGGAGTGAGGAATACAATGCTGTACTCATTCCAGTAATGTTAAACTTCCTTAAGCAGGAAAGAGGCATCATTGCAGTGCTGCCTGGTGGTGAGCATCCTGAGAGTTTCAAGAAAGAGATAACAAGGTATGTTTCTGAGGAACTCTTCAACAAATATGTGAGAATCGCTGACTACTTCTCTGCAACCAGTCCTTATCCATATGTAATGCCACTTGCGAAGACTAGAGAGGAAATGATACGGACTTGGCGGGAAAATGAGATGGCAATCAGAGGTAAGGAAAACAAACCAATAATAGAATACACTGGCTTCGATGCCCTAGAATACATCCAGGGAGATGCACCAGCCATCAAAAGCTTGTTCAGTGGAGTTGCTAGAATAAAGGTCTCAAAGGATATTGGGATTGGTTTACTCAAGCCAGGTTTGAAGGTTACTCAGGAAATCATAAACATGGCTGACACATATTTCAAGATCCTAGATATAGACAGGACACCCTGCATTTATGGAATCAAACCAAGAACAATAATATATGCAATTGTGGCGGATGAATTGCTCGGGACACCAAACATAAAGTTTGTGCCAATCGTATAAGTTAGAGCCGCTGATACAGGATTGCTGCAAGAATTACGGAGATCGAGGCAACAGCGGTGGCTGCGAGGATACTGAGATTGAAGATTGCTGAGATGGCGCCAAGGAGATTTATCATTATCAGAAGGCCAGAGATACCTCTGCCCGTGTTGTAAATAAAAGAAGTACCTGTTGTTCTCAGGTCTTCTCTGAAAATTTCTGTAAAGGCGGGACCAAAACCAGCAAAAAAGCCACATGCAAACTGAAGAGAAAGCAGGGAACCAAGCACAAGCAACGGTTTTCGCACGATGAAAAGGATTAATAGAAGAGCGACCACAAAAATAGCTGTATATAATACAAAAATTTTCCTTCTTCCAAACTTATCAGATAGATGTCCGAAAAGAATGTGGCCTAAACCATTGGTTATGGCAGAAAGTCCAATGAAGATGAACATCTGCTCACTGGTGAGAATGCCTGAATTCACCAGTTCCCTGGGTAGCCAGGTCCATACCAGATAGAATGCATACATGCCGAGAACTGAAACGCACAGCGCAACAGCCAGCGGTTTTAGAGCCACACCTTTCAGTGCTTTCCTGAAGCTGTGAAGTTTTGGAGAGATATGGGGCACATTGAAGTAAACATAGCTGGCAAGGAGAAGAGCAAGTACACCTATGAGGAAGGAATACCTCCAGCCAATTGTTTCAGCCACGAACCTTGCTGAAAGGGCTGCTGCACCAACACCGACACTCCAGCCTGATTGAAGGATGCCAAATCCAAGTCCCCTGTGCTGTTTCCCCAAGACATCATTGAGCAATGAAGAACTTATACCCCATTCCCCACCGATAGCCAAACCAGAGACAAATCTTGCGAACAAGAGAGATAGCCAGTCATAGGAGAAAAATATCAGGATGGTTGAGAGGGAGTAGACCACAAAATCAATTGTAAGGGCTTCTCGCTTCCCAATCTTGTCAGCCAGGATGCCGAAGAGCACACCTCCAACTGCAGTAGTTGCAAGCTGGACACCGAAAATAATTGAGTATGTTTGAGATGTGACATTGAGAGCTGGCAGGATGTAGATGCTGAGAATTGAGAAGAGCACGATGTCGTAAGCGTCAAAAATCCAGCCAGCAGTGGAAATGAAGAGAGTGCAGTTCCTGTCTTTTTTTGAGAAAGTGCACTGGCTGATTTCCATGGTTTTGAGCAAACCTTACCCATTAAAATTGTTTGTGGTAGATGGCAGTTTTTGAGTCACTATTTCTACGAAAAAATGCTAGAAAAAAATTTGAATAGTTTTTGTTTTACCAGTTCTCCTCCAAAAGTTCGTAGTATGCTCTTGGATGTGCACATGCGGGGCAAATCTCAGGTGCTTCAGTGCCCTCATGGATATAGCCACAGTTTCTGCATTTCCATTTAACTGGCTTGTCCTTTTTGAAAACCTTGCCCTCCTCTATGTTCTTTAGCAAGCCCAGATACCTTTTCTCATGCTGCTTCTCTGCATTTGCAATTGCCCTGAACACTGCTGCAATCTCTGAAAATCCTTCTTCTTCAGCAATTTTTGCAAACTCCGGGTACATGCGCGTGTGTTCATAGTTTTCCCCAGCAGCCGCCGCTTTCAGGTTCTCCGCAGTTGTGCCGATTTTCCCAGCTGGAAAAGCACCGCAGATTTCGACCTCGCCACCTTCCAGAAACTTAAACAATCGCTTTGCATGCTCCTTTTCGTTGTCAGCCGTCTCCAGAAAGATTGCTGATATTTGCTCGTAGCCCTCTTTCTTCGCTTGAGAGGCAAAGTAGGTATAACGGTTTCTGGCTTGAGATTCGCCAGCAAACGCAGCTAGCAAGTTTTTTTCCGTTTTTGTGCCTTTCAAACTCTTCATTTTTACCACCTCACAATTTTTTGTAGCATAACCACCAATCAAAACACTCTATTTCACCTTTTGCCTTGCTTTCCTCTCTTTTCTTCTTGTCTGCAATCGTGCTTGCTGGAGGGACAATCACCTTGTCCCCAATCAACTCATTGTTTGGCCAGTTTGCGGGAATTGCCACCTTATTTGCGTCCACAGTTTGCAACCCCTTTACCATTCTCAGAATTTCATCCATATTTCTGCCAAGTTCTTGTGGATAGTAAAGAATTGCTCTGATTATTCCATTCGGGTCAATAATAAACACGGCCCTAACTGTGCTCATCCCTTTAGCTGGATGGATTAGGCCAAGCATGTTTGCGACCCTGCCCACATCGTCGGCAATAAGCGGGAAGGTTATCTCAACACCAAGTTTTTCCTGTATCCACTCAAGCCACTTGAGATGAGAGAAAATCTGGTCTATGCTCAAGCCAATAAGCTCACAATTTAGTTTTCTGAAATCCTCGTATCTCTTCTGGAAAGCCACAAACTCTGTTGTACAAACTGGCGTGTAGTCAGCAGGGTGGCTAAACAGTATGAACCATTTGCCCTTGAAAGCATCTGGTAGTTTCATCATTCCCTGTGTGGTTTTCACCTCCATTGGAGGCAAATTCTCACCGAGCAAAGGCATTTTTCCTTCCATCTCTACCACCTCACAATCTTGTTTCCCAGAGTCCATGGATGTTGCAGTACTCCCTCACTGCAAGTACTTTCTCAGAAATCTCAAAGTCGGCCTCTGGCTTATCCCCTGGCTTTAGATGTCTTATGTAAGTGCCTTTCTCAGTTATTGCCTCAATCCACTCAATGTAGTGTTTCTCCTCCATTGGATGGGCAACAGAACCCACTGCCACATGGATTCCCGTCGCTGTCTTCGTCACCACTGGCAAATGTTTTTCCTTTCCCTGCTCTTCTCTCTTTGGCTCCATCAAGGTCATTGGCTGGCCGCAGCATACAAGTTTTCCAGCCCCTGCGTGGACCACAGCCACTATATTCCCACATATCTGGCATTTATATATTTGTCCCAATTCTGTCATTTTTTCACCTCTTCTTCTTTTTCTGTCATCACCTCAGCGGAACTGAGGTGTTTGACCCTAAAGTTCAGTTTCATGACGATGCTTTACCTCCTCTGCAAGCTTATCAATCGCACGATAGTCCGCTTCTGCAGGCAACCCGTGAATGTAAACTGGCTCAAGCAAAACTGGTTTTATATTTGTAAGCATGCCCTTTATCTGCTCTATCGCTCTCCCACCCCAGCCATAAGAAACAATTAAACCAACGAACTTTGTCTTTGGGCGTAGAGCATTGAGTAAGTAGGTTGCATAAACGGCAGCAGGATGGGCACCTGCGAGCACTGTCGGAGTTCCAAGAATTACAGTTGCAGAATCTACGAGCTCTATTGCAATTTCACCAATGTCTGCATGAGCCAAATCAATCTGTTTCACCTGCATTCCAGTTGAAACAAGTTTTTCAACGAAGTAGTTAATCGCTTTTTTTGTGCTTCCGTGCATAGAAACATATAGGACAAGTACTTTATTTGCTGGTTTTTCAGAAACCCATTCTCTGTAAAGCTCCAGAATAACCTCTGGTTTAGCGTGCATCGGTCCATGGCTTGGTGCGATCATCTTTATATCAAACTTTTTCAATTTTTCCAGATGCGAGACAATGTTGTTTCTGAACGGCATCATGATTTCTGCATAGTAGCGTTTAGCATGTTCCTCAATACCGCATCTGCTTTCCACAAACAACTTGCTGGTTGCTAAATGGGAGCCGAATAAGTCGCAGGGAAAAAGAATCTTATCTTCTTCAAGATAGGTGAGCATTGTTTCAGGCCAGTGAACCCATGGGGCGAGGATGAATGTGAGCGTTTTGTTTCCGAGCGAGAGTTTCTCGCCATCAGCAACAACAATGAATTTTTCATCAGGAACATGAAGTAGTGCCTTCAGCAACTCCTTACATTTCTGGTTTGTCACAACCTTTGCCATTGGAAATGCCTCAAGCACCTCTGGTATGCTGCCAGAATGGTCCTGCTCTCCATGATTAGCAATCACATAATCGATTGAGTTTACCGCAAGCGAGTGAATATGTTCAAGCAATTCTGTTGCTCTACCAGTGTCCACAGTATCTATCAACGCAGTTTTCTCTGAGCCAGTAATCAGGTAAGCGTTATAACTCGTGCCATGAGGAAGCGGAATGAGTTCATCGAAGAGTTTCCTGTCCCAGTCAATAACTCCAACCTCGTAGACACCATCAACAAGTTTTCTTGGCATACTCACATCCTCTCAAAGGATGATTTGCTAGCTCCACAAACTGGACACACCCAGGTATCAGGCAAATCCTCAAATGCTGTGCCTGGGGGAATTCCCGCATCCGGATCACCCTTTTCAGGGTCATAGATATATCCACACACCTGACATACATATTTTGTATTATCCACCATTTTCCCAACTCCTTTTAACATTCGCCTGTGAAGGAGAAAGCAGAAATTGTTAATAAAGATGTCTATGACGGCAATAAAAATTTACCCAGATATTCTGGGAGTTGTGAAATTTTCACTCTTTCCTGGTTAGTGGTATCTCTAAATCTAATCGTTACCGTATCCTTCAATTCACCATCCTGGATTGTTTCATAGTCCACGGTGATACAGAATGGTGTGCCAATCTCATCCATTCTCGCATACCTTCTCCCAATTGAGCCAGAATCATCGTAAAAAACCCTAAAATCTCTCTTCAATCTCTCGTAAATCTCAACTGCGACCTTATCTAGTCCATCCTTCTTAAAAAGCGGGAAAATACCACAATGATAGGGAGATAGATAAGGCTTAAGCTTGAGCACATTTCTGTCTTTTTCTCTTTCCATAAAAAGGTCGAGGAGAGCCCAAATGTTCCGATCTACACCGAAGCTTAGCTCAAGCACATGGGGTACAAATTTTCTTCCATCAATGTTGACCTCGTGGCTCACCTTACTCATTGTTTGGTGTCTTGTGAGGTCATAATCACCACGATAGTGCAAACCTGCAACTTCCTTGAAACCACCCAAACTTCCCATTTCAACTTCCACATCGAAGTGAATCCTATTGTAAAATGCTCTCTCTTTTTCGGATTTCTCAAAAAATCTGAATTTTTGTAAAGGCACACCTAGAACTTCAGTGTAAAATTTCTGGATTTGGAGCATATGAAAGACATAAAATTCTGGCAGGCCAAACTCCATCAATTCTCTTGCAGTGTAATACCTAGTTTCAGGGCGATGGGAAACCAGCACAACTGATAGTTTCTCGGAGACTTTCCTACACTCACATTGCTGGTTGAATTTTTCAGGGTCAAAAAATATCTGAAGTTCTGCTTGAATTAGTTCGCGTAATCTATAAAGTCCCTGTCTTGGCGAAATTTCGTTTCTGTAAGCTCTGCCTATTATCGCAAGCCCTAAAGGTAATTTCCTCCTACAGGTTTCAAACTCTCTGTTAAAGTTGAGATAAGCTCCCTGGGCGGTCTCAGGACGGAGAAAACCCTTATCCTTGCCAGTTGCTCCAATTGAAACAGGAAACATCATGTTGAATGGCCTGGCTTCTGTAAATTCCTCATGCCCACATCTGGGACATTTAATTTTTAGCTCCTTGATTTTGGCATCCAGTTCAGATGCACCCAGGCTTTCTGCATAAATACCTGTTACTTCCTCAATCAATGCATCAGCTCTGTATGGCTGACTGCAATTCTTACATGTGACAAGATAGTCTGTAAAAAGGTCCACATGGCCAGATGCTTTTAACGCCGCCTCAGGCATTATGGTGGGAGTGTCTATTAGATGATAGTTTTCGTTAAGCGAAAGAAAAAATCTAAGCCAGAGATTTTCCCAATTTCTTTTTAATGCTGCACCGAGATGCCCATAATCGTAAAAGCCAGATATACTGCTGTAAATTTCTGCAGATTGCCACAAAAATCCCCTGCGTTTACAAATTGCATAGAGTTCTTCAGCATTCATATTTTGCACCTTAAACAAGAGATGAAAAAATCAAAATAAAAATCATCAGAAAGAAGTTAATCCTCTTCTCTAGTTACAAGAGAGTACAGAACCTTGCTCCCGTGAAGCATTTTATGTAAATTTGTGACTATTTCGCCATACTCTGATGGAAGTTTCCATCCTATGGAGAAATCAAATTCTCCGACTTCTGGTCTGAACCCAAGGCTCCGCATGTCCTTGACTACCTCAAGAGGAGGTTTACCTTCGCTATTGAACAGGAGTTTTACATATGTTCTCATGGTTTCCCCTTTTCGTTTATACTGACACTCAAATTTAAACCTTTCGGTGATTTCAGTATCTCCGAAGAAGTTGGAAAAGCTAGATACTCACTACTACCCAAAAAACCATTAGAAAGGGAATTGATGTGGACATACTACCGGGAAACCTACTGATTTTTTCCCGGCCTACACCCCTAT
>JAVZCK010000010.1 GCA_038874435.1 Thermoplasmata archaeon | reverse complement strand
GGAATCTGCTAAAGAACTTACAGTTTCTACATATGTATTGGTCATAGCCGATTTGAGAAGTGGTAGATCGTAGTGAAAACCTGAGAGCGTGTTGGAATATGGTTTGAGTTCAAGTGCTCTATCAACACAGGTATCTAAGGTTTTGAGCATCCGATAGTATCTATCATGTAGTTCTGTCAAATTATCACCAGATAAACAGTTCTTCCAAGATGTTCTTTGGGGCAATCAATCTTGGCGCTGGTGTCGAAAGGCGTTACTTTCAGTGCATCGGTGGAATTTTGAAAGACCCGTTTGAAAATTTATAAGAAAAATGCAGCAAGTGGTTTGCATACTGGCATCAATTTTTGAATTTTAGACAGTATCGTTCGGAGATAATAGTCCGTAACTATGTCTGCACAGCCCTATTTGTTTTGCATTTTTGTTCAGATTTGGAATTAATTGAATGTTTGGTTATGGTATCAGTGTGGCTTTTGATACCACGAAAGCGAACCATTTAATACTTTGAGTTCATTCTTTGTCCGTGCAGAAAATCAGGGTATTGGACGAGGACCTCATCGGAAAAATTGCAGCAGGGGAAGTTGTGGAAAATCCCGCTTCTGTGGTTAAGGAGCTCATTGAAAATGCAATAGATGCAGGAGCCACAGAAATTCGGGTTGAGATTGAGGCAGGTGGAAAGAAAAAGATAAAGGTAATGGACAATGGATGCGGAATGAGTGCAGAGGACGCCAGGATTGCCTGGCAAAGGCATACCACGAGCAAGATTGTATCTTCAGATGACCTTTTTGGGATAAGAACACTGGGATTCAGAGGCGAGGCACTTGCAAGCATTGCTGCAGTTTCTAAATTGACAATTCTTACGAGAGATGAATTTTCTGATACGGGAATAGAACTCCAGATTGAGAATTTGCAAATCAAAAGCGAGAGAATGGTTGGAATGAACAGAGGCACAACAATAATTGTTACGGACCTTTTTTACAATGTGCCAGCAAGGTTGAAGCATCTGAAGAGCGATAGAGTTGAGCTTCTCAAAATTATGGATGTGATTGTCCGTTATGCAATTGCCTATCCAGAGATTGCCATTCATTTTTCCACAGAGAAAGGACCAGTGCTTAACAAGAAGCCAGAGAATGATGAGCGGGCTGGGCTTGTGCCTGTAATCGGGCTTCAGAATGCAAGGGCATTGATGCCCATTCGTTTCAAGAAGGACTCTGTAGAAGTTAGTGGCTTTATTTCAAAGCCAGAAGTGCAGAAATCCTCATCCGACTACATTTATCTCTATGTAAACAAGCGTTGGTTTTACTCAAAAATCCTTGTAAACGCAGTGCGAGACGCCTATGCCGAGCATTTGATGAAGGGCAAGTATCCAGTTGCTCTGATTTTTATTCAGGTGCCTTATGGCGAAGTAGATGTGAATGTGCATCCTGCAAAAACAGAGGTACGATTTCTCAATGAAAAAGCAGTGGTTGAAACAATGGTTGCTGCGGTAAAATCCGCACTCCTAAGAGAGAAAGAATACCACGAAGTGATGCGGGAACTACATGGGATAAGTGAGGAATCGAAGCTACCTACTTTAGAAAAGAACCCAGAGAAACCGCTCGTTGCGAAAGAGGCGATTGTGGAGTATGCTGCCCAACACCATGCGGAGCCATTTACTGAAGAGCCAAAGAAAAAAATCCGGGTGCTGGGACAGGTGCTCAATTCCTACATTGTGGCAGAGATTGACGAGGAACTTGTTGTAATTGACCAGCATGCTGCATGTGAAAGGATTGCCTATGAGAAGCTGCGAAATTTTGAGAAGGTTATGAAGCAAAATCTCCTAACGCCAATTGTGGTGGAACTCTCACCCAAGGAAGCAAAGACATTGCTGGAATTTCGTGAATTGCTTACCACGCTTGGATTTGAGATAGAGGATTTCGGGACAAGAACATTTACTGTGAGAAGTGTGCCTGCAGTAGGCCCAGCAATTGCATCGAAGGAAAGCATCAGGGAAATTCTCTCTGATTTGAGTGAGGGAAAATTCAAGGATGCAGAGGAGCGAATAGAGGCAGTGCTCAAAACCATTGCCTGCAAGTCCTCTGTTAAAGCAGGAGAACCACTGAGCTTTGAGAAAATGTATGAAATTCTTAAACGGCTGTATCGATGTGCACTACCTGACAACTGTCCACATGGAAGGCCAACTGTGCTGAGATACACAAGGAAGGACTTGGATAGAATGTTTTTGAGGTGAATGCTCTGGAAAATAGAAGGTAAAATTTCCCCAATCAATTGCCTTATATACTTCCAACATTTGCATAACAATGCAAATGTCTGCAAAGCAAGAGCTTGAAAGAATAGGCAAAAGAAATCTCTACATTCTTGCAGTGGTTGGAGGAGTCATTAGCTTGGCTTTTGGGCTTTTCCTTCCGATATTGCCATTGTATGCCAAGCATCTCGGTGCTGATGGACTTGGCGTTGGAATTCTCACATCCTCGTTCATGCTCACCCGTGCTTTAGTTGGGCCTTATGCAGGCAAGCTCTCTGACATGATGGGAAGGAAAAGAATTATTCTTTTCGGCACTTTCCTCTACGGCTTTCTCTCCATTCTTTATGTGATTCCAGACACATGGATTGGACTTGCAGTCATCCGTGCAATTCAGGGCATAGCATCTGGTGCTGTCTGGCCTGTAAGTGAGGCGTTGATCATTGACTCGGTAAAGCCAGAGAAGAGAGCAAGAGCAATAAGCATCTTCATAATCTCCTCAAACATTGGTTGGATTGGAGGTCCAGTTCTAGGAGGCACGCTTTCACAGATTGGGGTTTCTCTCTATCAGATGGACCTGTTTGAGAGCTATAAAATTCCGTTCTATTTTACCGCGATTTTCTCCTTTGTCTGCGTAGGGCTAGTGGCTTTCGGAACCAAGGATGTGTTGCACCCGCAGAATAATAAGAACGGAAATGGGAACGATGTAGTGGTCCCAGAAGAAAACAGAAAAATGCTGAATGTGCTTTACATTAACTCATTCCTTGTTGGGTTGTGCATGGGGCTTGGCAGTGCGGTCTTTGTGCTTTATGCGAACGATGTTTTCGGACTTTCTGCCTTTGTAATTTCAATAATTCTCACGGTGGGAATGGGCGGAGGGATTGCCTTTGCCTATCCTGCTGCGATGCTTGCAGATAAACGCGGGAGAAAGAAGATAATTGTTGGTACTGGCCTATTGCGCTCCGTCACGAATCTTCTGATGCCCACTGCACCTTCACCTCTGGCAATGGCTTCTGTGATGACTGTGCGAAGCATAGGTATCCAGTGTGCAGACGCTCCGATGCGAAGCTTGCAAGCAGATATTATTCCCAAAGAGCTGCGAGGTAAACTGGTCGGAACAATGCAGAGTTTTAACAACATAGGTGCGATTGCTGGGCCAATTTTGGGCGGTTTGCTCTATGATTTTATGGAAAATACCACATACTGGTTTTATGTGATTCCCTTCTTTGCGAAAGGCCTGCCGTTTTTCCTCTCGGGAGTGTTGGGAATAATAGGTATTCTTCTGATATGGAAATATATAGATGAGAGGAAAATAAGAAAGAATCCATAAAAGCAATACCCATGGAACCCCCCATATAAGAAAAGGTTGGCAGGCAGAGCCAGAAGGGATGGGATGCACTTGGTTTCTATTTGCCTGCCACTATACATATAGGCATGGGAATATTTATATTTTTCTTTCATATCCATGCATGTGATAGTCATGGCAGAAAAGGACGAAATTGCAGAAGCCAGAGAAAAACGGGTTTTTCAGCAGGAATATACAGATATAATCAAGCTCAGAACGCTCGCAGCAAAATGTGAGAAAAAGGCAGGCAAACTCTACAAGAAAGCAACAAAATACGAAACTAAAGCCACAAAGTGCATGACAAAATCCGTCATTCTTAGGGAGAAGGCAAAGAAGGTGAGTGAGAAGACCAGAAAACATGAGGCAAAAATATCTGAGTATGAGGCGCAGCTCGGCACTGCAGACCCGATTAAAACAAGTAAGCTCCGATTAAAGATTACAAAGGAAAAGGAAAAAATTGCAAAAATTCATGCAAAGGTAAAGAGCATAGAGGAAAAGGCGGCAAAATACACTGAAAAGGCAGCAAACTTCAAGCAGAAAAGTGCAATGCTTATAGAGGAGAGCAAGCGGTGGAAGGCGGAGGCTGACGACTATACTCGCAGAGCTGATAAACTCCAGAAAGCTACCGCAACCTAAGTATCTTCCTGTTTCTTCTGAGGAAGCTAGAAAGTGTTACGGTTCTGAGGAACTTGATGTTATTCTTGTTACTGGTGATGCCTATGTTGACCAGCCGAGTTTTGGTGTTGCAATCATAGGAAGGGTGCTTGTTGCCCATGGTTATAAGGTGGGCATAATTCCACAACCCGACTGGCGGAACATAGAAGATTTCGAAAAGCTGGGAAAGCCCCGCCTGTTTTTTGGGGTTACTGCGGGCTGCACCGACAGCATGGTGAGCAATTACTCGCCGTCAAGGCGGAAGCGGCAGGTGGATGATTATTCCCCTAATGGAGTGGCTGGTAAGAGGCCAGACAGAGCTACAATTGTTTATGCTCATGCAATAAGGAAGGTCTGGAAGAATGTGCCAATTGTGCTTGGAGGCATAGAAGCAAGTTTGCGGAGATTTGCGCACTATGACTACTGGGATGACTGTGTTAGACAGAGCGTGCTTGCAGATGCACATACAGACCTGCTCGTGTATGGTATGGGTGAATTGCAGGCGGTGGAGATTGCCATGCAGTTTGAAAGTGGCAATAAAGTTGACACGATTACAGAGGTTCCAGGCACTGTACGCAAAACTATGGAAAAACCTGCGGATGCACTAGAGCTTCCCTCTTTTGAGGAAGTGGCAAATTCAAAGCAGAGATATGCAGAGGCATTCGTGACAATAATGAAAAACAATTATCCTAGTGCAAAAAAATTAGCCCAGCAACAGAGCAAAACATGGGTTGTGCAAAATCCACCAATGCGTCCTTTGAGTCAGGAAGAACTGGACTGGGTGTATTCTTTGCCATTCACCAGAAACAAGCATCCATGTTATGGAAAACATCAGATTCCAGCAGAAAAAACCGCAAAATTCTCAATAGTGAGCCATAGAGGTTGTTTTGGCAATTGTGCTTTCTGTGCTATTGCCTTTCATCAGGGAAAGCTGGTGGTATCCAGAAGCGAAGCATCAATAATTGCAGAAGCACGTGCACTTGCTTCCCACAGGGAATTCCGTGGCACAATAGTGGATGTAGGAGGGCCATCTGCAAACATGTATGGGATGAAGTGCAGGAATGGAGAGAAAGCTATCTCTTGTCAGCGTTCGTGTTTGTATCCCACAATTTGCCAGAATCTTGATACCCGCCACGGACCTCAGATTCAACTATTAAAGAAGCTTCGGAATCTTCCTGCTGTAAAGCATGTTTTCGTTCAGTCGGGCATCAGATTTGACCTTGCCCTTGAAGATAGGCAATACATTGAGGAACTCTGCAGATACCACATCAGTGGACAGCTAAAAATTGCACCTGAGCATATAGAAAAGGAAGTCACGGATGTGATGCGGAAGCCAGATGGAAAAAAATTTGAGGACTTTCTCAAGGTGTTTGAAGGAATAACAACTAAAATTGGAAAAAGACTATACATTGTTCCGTACTTTATGGCCTCTCATCCTGGCTGTGAGTTAAAGCACATGTTGTCCCTTGCTAAATTCATAAAGAAACTTGGCTTTTTCATAGAGCAGGTGCAGGAGTTCACGCCCACGCCAGGCACACTTTCAACCTGCATTTACTATACTGGCTTTGACCCTTACACAGGCAAGAAAGTGTATGTGCCAAAGGGAGAGGAGAGAGCAGTCCAGAGGGCTTTGCTTCAGCTGGGTAATAGAAGAAACTTTGCAATCGTGAAAAAATATTTTGAGAAACATGGGAAGAAATTGATAGGGGAGCTGGAAGCGTCGCCTTGATGGTAGCCTTAATATATCTCTCCATCCTTCCATTTCCCATGCAAATCCCAAAGAGCCATCCAAGGTATGTCTCGCTCCTCCTAAGAGAGAAGATAATAGAGGGCTGGAAGGAGGGAGTGGTTGCCGATGCTGGGTTGCTTGCCCATGGGAGAGGTGAAGCATTCGACTATCTTATTGGTGAGAGCACCCAGCCATTTGCAATCCTCGCCATGAAGTATGCCCTTCACAGGATGAAGAGGGCGAAAAATTCTGTAATATCGGTTAACGGGAATGTATGTGCGCTTTGTCCCAAGGAAGTTGTGGAACTGGCTAAAGCTACAAATTCCAAGCTGGAAATCAATCTTTTCTATCGCACGGAGGCAAGGGTGCAGAAAATTGCTGAGAAATTGAGGGAGGCAGGAGCGGTTGAAATTTATGGTGTTAATCCAGATGCAAGCATTCCAGGGTTGGAGCATGCGAGGGCTCTCTGTTCTAGGGAAGGAATGTATGCCGCAGATGTTGTGTTTGTTCCACTGGAAGATGGAGACAGAGTTGAGGCATTGAAAAAGATGGGAAAGTTTGTAATTGCGCTTGACCTCAATCCGCTTTCTAGAACGGCAAGAAGTGCTGATGTGACCATAGTTGACAATGTGGTGAGGGCTATCCCGAAAATGCTGGAGATGTTGAAGAATGGAGAAAATCTGGAAGTTGAGGGGTATGATAACAACGCAGTGCTGAATGAGGCAAGGCAAAGAATCTGGAAAGTGCTTTCAAAACTCTAAACAAAATTCTCCTCAAAAAACTTCATCGTTTCCTCATGAAAATTTCTATCATGCATGATTGCGTAAAGGATTAGAATGGTCTTCAGACGCCATGCTCCTTGGGGTGAAAGCGAAATATCGGGGGGGATTTTTTCTAATAACTGGGCAATCTGAATCTCGCTTCGCTCGATAAAACGGAGAAGTCTCTCCCCTGCCTCCCCGTCCAATCTCTTCATAATTCCCATCCCATAGAAGATTTTGGCCAGATTTTCTGCTTGGTGCTTTCTGAATTCAAGATGAACATGACTTTCCTTCTTTTCCTCAAGGTCGGGTGAGAGGAGGAAAACGCTAGCAGTTCTTGCATAAACTTTTTCAGGGATATGGCTCTTTTTTCGCTCACCAGCCACATAAATAAGCCCCGCAGACAATAATTTCTCTATGTGCCTATAAATTGTGGATTGGTCTTTCTCAAGAATGTCCACAAGCTGGGACACAGTCATGTTATTCACAGAGAGCAGCGATAGAATTTTCCTGCGGGTCTCTTCAAGTGCAACCTCTATTGTTTCAGGGTCTCTTATCACTTTGACTTCCTGTCGCATTTTTATCCCAATTCCCATATGCCTTCATGGGTTATAATTTTTTTTATAGAGGCCAAAAACTCTTCAGCAGTTTGCCCCATTCCACATTTTCACAAACTGGCCACAATTACTCCCAATCTCAATTTCCTCTTTTGCTCCTATGCTCACAATCACATCAAATCCATACTCTCTGAATTTTTCCGAGAGTTCAATTCTAGGCACACCCTCAAATTCAATCATTGATTTGAGTCCGTTCCTCTCTGCGGTTTTTGTTGGATTCACCGGCGTAATTTTTATAAGAAATTTATCAGGGTTAAAGAGTTTTGCAATGACCTCAGGCTCAACAGGCACATTTTTTGCAAGTGCAAAGTTAAGATTGATTTTTCTGTCTGTCTTGTCCCAATAGCGCTCACCGAATGCTGCAAGTTCCTCAAGTTTCATTTTCTTTATGGGCATAAGGTAGTCCCTCACCTTCTCATCAGTGGAATTAACAGAGAACTGAAGCTGAAATTTTCCATTTCTGTAATATTCATCCTTGATTTCAGCAATTCTCACCAGATTCTGATAACTCGCAGTGGGTGCTGTTGTAGCAATGCAGGCCATCGGCATATTTGGTTTACAAACTTCTGAAAGTTCGAGAAGGGACTCGATTACATAAGGATTCAGTAATGGCTCGCCCATCCTTGCATAGTGTACCTTCAGTTTCTCAGTTTTCATAAAATTCCTTGTATTCAAAACATGCTTCACTTGGGCAAGTAACTCTTCTTTCGTTAAATTTCCTTGAAAACTACCCCCAGCATCACACAACCTGCAATTTACCGGACAACCGAACTGGGTGGAAATATTGATGCACCATTTTTTCTCTCTAGGAATACCTGGTTCTACTGAATCCACAAATTCTACAAGATGGTTTGGGGAATTTCTAAATCTTGCAAGGTAAATCCATGCATTCTCCTCTTTGCCCTTCCTTGCTAGAACTTCCATTTCATTCACCTCTCAAAAACTTTGCAGCGAGCACTGCTGCTTGCATCCCACTGCCCAATGCAGTTGAGAGATATCTTGCATTCGGATTGAGAAAGTCGCCTGCAGCATACATGCCACGGCATAACTCATGCGAGATTAATTTTTTTCCCTCAAGTTTTCTTTTGAGTTTCTGCGGAAAGATGGATAGCTCCCTTTCCTTCCCTATGCAAACAAGAAGCTTGTCGCTTTCAATTATCTGCCCGTTCTGAAGTTGGATTTCCACTCTTTTCTCTGTTAAAATTTGCCTTATTTTTACACCTTCAAAGATTTGGATCTTAGGATTTTCCCGTGCCCTTTTGACCAGCGGAGCAACTGCTTTCAGTTTACCTCTTGCGATAATGTGGACTTTTTCCGCATTGCCAGCAAATCTCTGTGCAGCATCAAATGCAGCATCGCTACCACCGATTATGGTGAGTGTAGAACCAGCCGCCTCTCCAACATCCCTTGCCCTGTAAAACACATTTTTCTCATCTTTAAGCCCCGGATATTTTTTCGGCACCAGCCCACATGCGATGATAACACATTTTGCTCTCAAAACTCTTTCCTTTCCAACAACGACGAATTCTGACTTTCTCTTCTGGATTTTAATTACCCTCTCTTTTACAATCTCTATTCCATGGTTTTCTATGCTCTCTTCTAAAGATTTTATAATTTCTGGTGCTGCGACTGCGCCCCCACACACAGGCAGATTTTCTATTATGCTTGCATCGTTCAGTGCACCGCCCACCTTTTCTGCTTCCACGCCAGCAACAGAGAAACCCTCTCTTTTCAGATGAATACTTGCAATCACGCCAGCAGGCCCAAGGCCAATCACGACCACATCATAGTTAGCATTCACCATCTTACTTTCCTCCAAGGACTTCCTTTGTGCTTACAACTCTGGCAAAACCATGGCTGAGGTTGAGCAGAGTGGCAAAGTGAAGTTGCTCGTTATATGTAGCGGTAGCATCAGCAATTAAAAAAACCTCGTAGCCATGCACAAAGGCATCCCTTGCCGTGGTTTCGCAGCAGAGATTCGTTAGCAAGCCAGTGATATACACTCTTTCAATGTGGTTCTTTTTAAGCAAAGTTTCGAGTTTTGTCTTGTAAAAAGCAGAGTATGTATGCTTTGAAACTACCTTGCCTCTAAGTTTTATCCTTGCATCAATTTCCGAAAGTGGATTGTCTTTAAATAGTCCGCTTTCCCACCATTTCAGCATAATGGAGTTTTCTGCATCAATGTGTCTGGTGTAAACCACAAGTTCTGTGTTAAAGCACTCCACCAACCTGTTAATATTCTGGAGGGCTACATCTACAGAGGGAACAAATGCATGGGAATCTGCGTGTGTGAAATACCTTTGCATGTCTATCACCAGAAGCGCTGCAGACCTTCCGCTATGTTGTCCGAAAATTACTTTCCTTCTTCCTCTAGCTCCAGCAAGTGATGAAAGCCAGAAATTGACTTTTTCCTCAGCATTTTCAGATGTCAGATACCTTTCCTTATGCATCAAATAAGGGATAACCTTTACCACCATAAACCTTATGAATAACCTAGTAATTAGGGTTATGAGCGTGTAAGATATGCCAAACATACCGATGGTAGAAAGTGTGCTTAACGACCTCAAAGCCAGGGAGCATGTAAAGGACGCCTTGGTGGTCTCCAGAAGTGGAATGCATATTGCTGGTTCTCCTCCACCAGGGGCACACCTCGAGACCTTCGTGGCCATGTCAGCAATTCTGTTGGGTGCCGCTGAAACTGCGACTTCAGAGTTAAAAGAGACGCTACACTATCTAGCGATAAACCTGAAGGACACAAAGGTTCTGATATTCAGTGCGGGGCCGAAGGCACTTTTGGTGACAAGGGTTGCTGCCGATGCTGCGGATACCCTGCTCCCCGTGCTCAGTGAGTCTGCGAAGAAGTTGCAGGGGATGCTGTAACTAAAGTTTCTCGTGGTTTTTTTACATCTATTAATTCTGGCTATCGTTTTTTTTAACTGTTCACTATTAACTGTAGTTTCCTAAAATACCCTTCTGGTGCATGGTCATTACACCGTAATATTTAAAAATAAAGAAGTAAATCGTTCATACAGAAATAAATCTGAGGTGAAAAAAATGAACAACATGAAAATGTTGGGTGTAGGGCTTGTGGTGGGGATAGCAGTGATGATGTGCTTCACAGCTTTTGGCTCTATTGGTGTGAATGCACAGCCAGCGATTGTGAACAGGGCTTTTATAAAGGCCACAGCTACTGAGTATCAAACCGCGCTTGATACAACGGTAACAGGTTGGTCGAGCAGTGGAAATGCTCAGTGGGTAATTACAACTACAGGAGCATATTATGGTGGCTCCTGCGCAAAGAGCGGTGTGATTTCTCACAGTCAGCAGTCAAAACTCACTGTGACTGTGACAGGCCCGGGCACACTTACATTCTATTGGAATGTGAGTTCCGAATTAAATTATGATTTCTTAAGATTCTATATAGATGGTGTAGAAAAGGCGAGAATAAGTGGCACAACAAAGGTGTGGGAGCAGAAAAGCTACTCCATTACATCTGGCACACATACATTGACCTGGAATTATACAAAAGATGCAAGTGTGAGCAAGGGCAGTGATTGTGGCTGGCTTGACAAGGTTACATACACAGGAAGTGGTGGAGGCACAACTGTGAGCATTGGAGAGGCAGTGGATAACACACAACTGAGCTGGACCACGGGAGGTAATGCGAACTGGTTTGGACAGACCTCAACCTACTACAATGGTGGAGATGCGGCCCAGAGTGGTGTAATAAGCCATAACCAGGTATCCTATGTGCAGACATCTATTACTGGACCTGGAACCTTGACCTTCTACTGGAAGGTAAGTTCTGAATCAAATTACGATTTCCTGATTTTCTACATAGATGGCACTGAGCAGGTGAAGATCAGTGGTGAGAAGGGCTGGGAGCAGAAATCCTTTACAATTGCAACAGGCACCCATACAGTTCAATGGAAGTATTCCAAAGATGGAAGTGTGAGCAGTGGCAGTGATTGCGGCTGGCTCGATAAGGTAGAGTTCACCTCTGGTGGTGGCGGTGGTGGCACAGGCACAACAAGATATGCAGTAATTTTCGGAATCTCAGATTACAAGGCAATCTCAGATCTGAGCTACTGTGATGAAGACGCAAATTCCTGGTATGATTATCTCACAGGAAAGGGATACTCTAGCAGCAACATTCTCCTGCTCGGTGATAAGACAAACTCCTACAAGAAGTATGATGGCGTTGCAAGTGAGACAAACATCAAGAATGCAATAAACTACTTCATCTCGCAGGCAGATGAGGACGATATTCTTGCGATAATTTCAAGTGGGCACGGAGATAAGTCAAGCAGTACAAGTCACTTCATCTGTGCCTGGGACTGCGGTGCCGGCGAAAACGGTAACGATGGGTATCTCTATGATACAGAACTTGCGGACATGGTGAAGAATGCAAGGTGCAAGGTATTTATCTTCGTGGATAACTGCAGAAGTGGTGGCATAATCCCAGAGATAAGTGCACTATCAAATGCCAACAAGATTTACATGACCACAACCTGTGGGCCAAACGGCTATGGCTACGACGAGCCAAACTATAGCCATGGTGCCTGGACATACTGGTTCCTCGTATCTGGACTTATGAGCAAGGGCTACACGAACATGGAGGACTGCTTCACCTATGCAGATGGACAGTACAACCCAGGCGGAGATGACGAGCCAAGGCAGTTCGATGGCGATTCAAGTACAAAATTTACTTTGTAAACACCCAACACCTTTTTTATTTTTTGTTTTTTTGAATTTAGCCAGTGTTTATTTCTCTAAAGCAAAAGTTTTTCTACAATCTTCCGTGCATTTTCAAAATCCGTTTTTTCTCTCACAGAATACAAAATTTTTTTTCCGTCCTTTTTCAGAAACTAGATGTTAGTCCCAAACCTGCTGAAATTGATTCTCTTTATTGTTTCTTCCGGAGTGTTTCGCTCTAATTCCTGTTCAATATATGTGAGAAGTACAGGGTCTACCATCCTTTTCCTCTATTTCTTATACCCTATCTTTCTGAGAAAATCGTATCTCCAGTCCTTTCCTGCCTGGTCTTCAATTCCTTTTGGCGAGGAACCATCAATCACTCCCAGAATTCCTCTGCCCTGGCTTGTTTCTGCAACCACCACTTGGAGTGGATTTGCAGTTGCAGCCACTATATGACAAATCTCTGGCACATTTTTGAGGGTGTTGAGAATGTTTATCGGATACCCCTCCTTAATAAGAAGCACAAAAGTATGCCCAGCTCCGATGTCCATTGCATTTTTTGCTGCAATTTCCATCAATTTTTCGTCATTACCATCGACACGAACCAAGCATGCACCAGATGCTTCGCAAAACGCAAGCCCAAATTTCATGTTGGGATTTGTGTTCACAATTGCTTCATAGATGTCTTCGACCGTTTTTATAAAATGGGTTTGTCCTATTATGATATTTGCATCCTTCGGGATGTCCATACTTACCACACGCATTTTCAGGTCCATTTTTGTCGCCTCCTTCGTGTTCCATAATTACCATTAAGTATTTTAGTTTATTCTCTCAACCATGAAACTCCTAATTAAAAATGCAGGACAGTTGCTTACAGTTGCCTCTGATGGCAAGCCAAAAAAAGGGGCAGAAATGACAGAGCTGGGCATTATCAAAGATGGGGCATTAGTTGTGGAAGATGGTGTGATTGTTGATGTGGGCAAAACAAAGGATTTTGGTGAAGGAAGCTATGATGAGGTTCTTGACGCAAAATGCAAGGTTGTGATGCCTGGTTTTGTGGATGCTCACACCCACCTTGTGTTTGCAGGCACCAGAGAGCAGGAAATTTCCCTCAAAATCCAGGGTTTGAGTTATATGGAGATTTTAAAACGGGGTATGGGGATTCTCAGCACAGTAAAAAAGACCAGGGCTGCGAGCATTGAGGAACTTGTGGAGATTGGGAAGGCCAGAGTACTTGAAATGCTATCTCATGGAACAACCACAATTGAGGCAAAGAGCGGTTATGGGCTTGAGAGGAACGCTGAGATAAAAATACTTGAAGCCACAAAAAGGATTGCTGAAGAGACGGGTATAGACATTGTGCCAACTTTTCTCGGAGCCCATGCGGTGCCACCTGAGTTTACAGATAGCAAAGAAAAGTATGTGGAGGAAGTTATTGCGATGCTAACTGAGGTTAAATCCCTTGCGAACTTCTGTGATGTCTTCTGTGAAAAAGGAGTTTTTGAGATAGAGGATACGCAAAGAATTCTGGAAAGTGCCAGGAAGCATGGTTTCGAACTTAAGCTTCATGCGGATGAGTTTGTCCAGCTTGGGGGTGCGGAACTTGCAGCAAGTTTGAGTGCAGTTTCAGCAGACCATTTGCTCATGGCGAGCGAAAGAGGGCTGAAAGCAATGTTAGATGCGGGCACAATCCCTGTGCTTCTTCCAGCCACACCCTTTACATCGTTTTTGAATGCATACCCTGACGCAAGAAAAATGATTTCGATGGGGCTTCCAGTCGCTCTAGCCACAGACCTTAACCCCAATGCCTACTGCCTGAGCATGCAGGTGGTGCTTTCGCTTGCTGTTTACAAGATGAAAATGCTGCCTGCGGAAGCAATTGCTGCAGCCACAATCAATGCGGCGTTTGCAGTGGGAATGGGGGAGAGGGTGGGAAGCATTGAAAGGGGGAAACAGGCAGACATAATAATTCTGGATGTGGCGAACTTCGAGCAAATTCCTTACATGGTGGGAAGAAACAATGTAGTGCATGTTGTGAAAAAAGGAAGAATTGTGGTTTAGTGGACAATGTCCATCTCATTTTTCAGTTTTTCAAATTCCTTAGCATCAAATGCACCAGGGTCTGCAGAAACGATAAAATACCCATTCTTGACTGCAATCTGCTCACAAATCCACTGAACCAATTTGAGAACTTTCGTAAAGTCCGTCTGGGTGACAAGGTAACTCAATCCATCAAGATAGATGAGGGGAGGTGCCGTGCTTGAAAGGTATTCCTGAACGATGCCTGTGATTTTGTTTATGTCCTGGGTTGTGGAAACCTCCTCGCAGATGGAAAGCCCTGTGGGTGTGTATTCATCGCCATTTTCACTGAGCCCTCCTTCTTTTTCTATTTTAGAAAGCCAGACGATTTTAAAACTTCTATCCTTCACATTTTCTTCCCGACCTGCAAGCAACTCTCTCGGCTTTCTTGTGAGACAGAGCACTGGAGTTTTTTTCTCATCTGCAATTTCAATAAGATAGTCCAAGCTTTTTGACGGTTTCTCCTCGCAGAAAAGGACACTCTGACCAGGCATCAACCCAAGCTCTCCCTCTTTGCTTTTCTTTTCTTTGCTTCCCTCTCTACTTTCTGCCTTTTCAATTTCGTTTGCAAAATCCAGCAACTCATTTACCTTGTTCGCACATTCTTTATCTAGCACACTCAACTTGCTGTTGAGGTAGAGCAGAAATTCTGTCATTGTTCTTGCCTGTCTTGCATATCTGCTCGCATCCTGAATTGCCTCTTCATAACCCAATTTGTAGATTGCTACGAGCACTGACTTTAGTTTTTCATCAACCATTAAAGGGAAATTCCATTCTCAATAGATAAAGTTTTGGGAGTATTCCACAACAACCCTTATATCTCTTCAATTCATTTCATCTGATTGTGCAGGCCGTGATTCTTGCAGCTGGTAGGGGTTCAAGGTTGCTTCCACTTACTCACCCCATCCCTAAACCCCTGATTCCATTCATGAACGAACCTGTTATTGATAGAATTCTACAGAGCTTTTTGCGACTTGGTGTTGAAAAATTTCTGGTGCTTGTGGACTACAGGAAGGAGCGTTTAATTCAACATCTTGAAAAATGGAAGGAAAAAGTGGAAATTGAAATAAGGGATAACAACATTCCATTCGGAACTGCTGGTGCGGTCAAACGCAATCTAGATTTGCTTGAGGAGCGGTTTTTTGTTTCATCCTCAGACCTCATCACGGACATCAACTTGCAGAAACTTCTGGATTTCCATTTTGAGAAGGGGAGCAAACTAACGGTGGCATTTTCAGAATCGGACGAGGTTTCCCACTACGGTATTGCCACGCTTGATGAGGATTCACGCCTGACAAGATTTGTGGAAAAGCCAAGAGAATCTGAGGCATTCTCCAACATCGTGAATGCCGGTATTTATGTAGTTGAAAAAGAGGTGCTTGAGCATGTGCCGGATAACACTGAATTTGATTTTTCCAGGCATCTATTTCCACTCCTCGTAGAAAAAAACTATCCAATCTTCGGCTACAGATTCAGGGAATACTGGAACGACATAGGCAGGCACAGTTCATACCTTTTTGCAACGAGAGATGCAATTGAGAAGAAGATTTCATTTAACAGTAAGTTCAGAGTTCGTTATGATGAGAAGGGACAGCTCTTTTACCCGGAAACTGCAAAAATTGGCAATGTAGTGATTGAGGGTTTTGTTGTGGTTGGTGATGATGTGGTGATAGGCGAGGGGTGTAAACTTTCGAACACGGTAATCTGGAATGGTGCAAAAATTCAGGAACGAACAAGCATCACTGAAACCATAATCGCTGAAAATGTGGAAGTCGGAAAAAACTGCAGGATAATGCCAGGCGTGGTGATTGGTGCCGAGAGCAAAATCGGTGATAATTGCGTCCTTGGGCAGAATTTAAAGCTATGGTGTGGCACCACTGTGAACCCAGGCACATTCCTGGTTGGTGAATGAGGTGATAAAATGAGGTTATATGCATGGAGGGAATATAATCCTCTTGAGTCCGTGTTGCTTGGCTGTGCAATTGGCACTTTCTTCGGAAAGGACAAAGTAATTGGTGTGGGCAGAGATGGGAAGCCAGTATGCAGGTTTGTGAGACGGGAAATAATCAGTGGCCTTGCCTCTACTGGCATAACAGCGTTTGATGTGCGTCTCGTGCCCAGCGTTGCCTTACGGCATGTGATCCAAGAGCAGGAAATTGATGCTGGTGTGTATGTTTCCTTCTTTGATGGTGAAATCCAGGTGCATCTATACGATGCTTCGGGAGAAAATGCTTCCGAGGAGGTAATCCAGCAAATTCTCGCAATAAAGAAGAGTGGAAAATTTACAAGGGTAGGAATAGAAGAACTCGGAACAACCACATATTATCCTAATGCAATGGAGGATTTTGTGAACTCGCTCCATAAAAAAATTGATTTTTGGAAAGAAATGAAGCTTCTTGTGGACTGTCAGGGTGACCCTGTAACATTCATAATAGAGCCCCTACTCAAAAAATACGGGATTGAGCCAGTCGTTCTGAATGCCTTCATCTCGGGTTATGGAAAAACGCCATCAGAAGACGTTTTCCTGGAGACGCTCCATAAAGAGAACTTTAGCTACGGTCTCAGGATTGATAGAGATGATACTAAGGGGATGTATGTGTATACCAGAAGAGAGAAACTGCATGTAAATAACTGGCTTGAGACCCTTGCTCTCCTCCGTAAACTTTAATCACTCCACCTTCGAGAGACACTCCCTTGGAATCTCATTCACAATGTAAACACTTTTGCCAGCTCGCATTATCTTATGCCCCATACTCACAGTTTTCTCAGTATCCACAACCAGAATCACAGGGTCTTCAATTCTTACCTTTCCTGCTTTCTCCGCATCCTCAAGTGTGCCGCTCAAATGCACCATTTTCCTGTCTGTGGGCTTGATGCCCGTCTCAAGCAGTATATCTGCCTCCTCTGGCGTAGATGGATAGTAGAGTTTCGGTGGAAGGTTATCTGTTGGTAGGTCAAGGTCAACTTCAAATGAATGGCCATAGGTCGCCCTGATTTTGGTGCCGTTGTACTGGTATCGGCCCTTTGGGTCGGTTTCAATCAGCCCTATAATGTGGTAGGTTCTAAGAAACCTGTACTGGCGGTGCCTTCGCTGCACTGCAGCTAGAAATGCCTTCAGGTCAACCCACCCATGCTCATCCATCTCCAACTTGTATCTATCTGGAAAATGTCTGAGCACACCAGCCAGCACCTTGCTAAGATGCTCTACCTCATCATCATTCAGCAGGAACTTGCCTGCATCTCCGCAGATGGGGCACTTTTCCCCCCTGAAAAACCCGTGTACTGAACAACTCCTCAACATCATAGATATCACCCTGAGATGTGATTTGTGAGCGCTTAACTTCTACATTCTGCAAATAGAGAGAATATTGTTCGTGTATAAATTATTTCCGAAATGGGTTAAGTGGTTATTCGAGCATGGTGAGAAGGAGTTTTTTCGGTACTGGCTTTGCCACTCGCTTTGGACCATTGACTAACTACTGAGTCCCCGATTCCATTTCCCTTCGCACCTTCGCAGCCCACACATTGTTCCCGCTCCTCTCAAAAAAAGCCAAAGCTTTCTCCTGCAACGCTTTGTCTTTACACACTTTCCCGAGCTCAAATATGGCCTTGTAATAACTAATAACAAGATTTCCTGTACCTTCATAAATTTCAATAGCCTTTTTTAGAACAGTTTCTGCCTCTGCGATTTTACCCTCTGCAGTAAGAAGAAGACCTGAAACATACAAAAATTTTGCCTCAAATGGCTTCAGACAAAGTTCCTCCACAACTCCCTTTGCTTCTTCAATTGTCTTATTGGCTGCAACAAAATTCTTCAACCCAACATAACATATTACAATGCCAAAGAGAGCGTTGCAAATTGTAATTTTCTCACCTTTCTCTTTTGCAAATGCAAGACTTTTTTGAAAAAATTCTATTCCGAGTTCAAAATCCCCTTTTTCGAGGTAAACCCAGCCAATGTTGTTGTAACTTGCCGCAATGCCCCATATATCTCCGATTTTCTCCGTTATTTCCAGGCTTTTTTTGTAGAACTCAAGTGCATTATCATACTCTCCTTTGTCGGTATAAACACTCCCAATGTTGTTGTAACTTATTCCAATGCCCCACGTATCTCCGATTTTCTCCTTTATTTCCAAGCTTTTTTTATGGAACTCAAGTGCATTATCATACTCTCCTTTATCATGATAAACATTGCCAACGTTGTTGTAGCTTGCTGCAATGCCACTCACATCCCCTATCTTCTCCAGTATCTCCAAGCTTTTTTTATGGAACTCAAGTGCATTATCAAACTCTCCTTTATCATGATAAACAATGCCAATGTTGTTGTAGCTTACTGCAAAGCCTCTTAAATCGCCTGCTTTCTCACGAATTGCTAAAGCTAGATTGAACCACTGAAGAGCCTTCTCATATTCCCCTAAATACC
Source organism: Thermoplasmata archaeon (assembly GCA_038874435.1). Taxonomy (NCBI): domain Archaea; kingdom Methanobacteriati; phylum Thermoplasmatota; class Thermoplasmata; species Thermoplasmata archaeon. The sequence goes on along the minus strand of JAVZCK010000010.1, from coordinate 66,351 downwards.
AGTAGCATCCCCCTATTCTATTCAATGCATTCCCCAATTCTTTCGTTGCGTTTACTTTCTCAAACACGATTTTGGCTCTCTCCTGCATCTCAATTGCGTTCCTGTAATCTCCTATTCGCTCATATACATAGCCCTTTGTACTCCATGCCATTGCCAGTTCTAACTCTGCATTGCTAGCAGGTAATTTTTTCGCTCCATTTTCAATCTCAATCAATGCCCTTTCGTAGTCGCCCTTATAGATGTAAATTTCCGCCTTCTTTATGTGGGTCTTTCCAGTCTCCACAGCATTGCCCAATATCAATCCTGTTCTTCTATCAAGCATTTCAATGGCCTCGTCGAACCTTCCTTCAAGTTCCAGCACCTCTGCCAAATCACCGAGGATTTCTACCTTCTGCCACACCTCTTCTTGTGTGTTACCAAGCATCTCAACCACTTCTTCAAGGAATTCAATTGCTTCTGTGTTTGCAAATCTTCTAGCTGCAGCTCTGCCTGCTTTAACTCCATACTCAATAAATTTTTCACGATTTCCTCCTTCCCGATAATGAGTCGCAAGTGTGTTCCAAAACCTCTCATCATTGCGATGCATTTCTTCAAGGATTTTCCCAGCCTTCTGATGCAACAATTTCTTCCGCATCCGACTTGTCTCACCACACACAACCTCATGCACAGTGTTGCTCACAAATCTATATCCCTCCTCAAACTCATGGCACTCAACCAGTATGTGCCGGTCTCTCAGCTCATCCAGTGCATCCAGGAGTTCCTCCTCAGTTAACTCTACAAGCCGCTTTAGGGCTTGATACTCAAATGCCTTTCCGAGAATTGCACAAGCCATGAGAACCTTCATTGCCTTCTCGCTTAATCTGGAGATTCGCAGTTTGATGAGACCCTTAACGCTCTCTGGCACCACCATCTTTTTAATTGCTTCCATCTCTTTTACATTCCCAGCCCTTAGTGCTGCCAGAAACTCAACAACAAAGAACGGGTTGCCAGATGTTCTTTCGTGAATGTATTTCCCGACCTCTTTTGCATTCTCAAATCCAAATTGTTTAACCATGCATTCAGTTTCTCTCTCACTGAAATTTCCAAGTCTTAAGGTAGTGTACATTCTTTCTATACTCATGTTTCTCAGCGTCTTTGCAAACACAGTGTTAGCACTAGCATACTCTTCAACATATGTTGCGACCACCAGAATTCTTTCCTTTCGCACATTTCTTGAAAGATAGTGAAAGAAGGCAAGGGTAGCAGAGTCTGCAAGATGCAAATCGTCAACCCAGAACAATACTGCTTGCTTTCTTGCAATTTCAACAAACTGCTTGAGCAAATACTCGAGCATTCTTGTTCTCTCTTTTGTCAGCCCATTCGGAGTTCTTTCTTCAACTTCCAGTGCCTGAAATCCTGCCAAACCCAATGGAACACACCCCTCTCCTTTCTCTCTAACTTTTTTTGCATAATTCTCAAGTGCTGTGAGCACAGGAAAGTATGCAGTTTCATCATTGCCAAGGCAAAAGGATGACAGCACAATAAAACCTTTGCTCTCGCAAAACTCTGCAAACTCCTCAGCAAGCCTTGTTTTACCAACGCCAACATCACCAGTAATCAAGATTGTGCTTCCCTTTTTGTCTTTTGTCTTTTCCATCGCCAATTCCATTGTTTTAAGTTCGAGTACTCGGTCTACAAATGTTGGTGGAAATCTTTTTGTTTTCATACTCTCAGTTCAGAGAGAGTTTTTTGATATTTAATTTATTCTGTGTGAATGCTAGATGTGTAGTCCTGAAAAAAATTCCCACTGCATTAAAGCTGAAACCTATTACCGCAGAACATGAAACTTATGCAAAAGAAAATAAGGTGGATAATAAAAAAGAAACAAGATGGTATGGGTAGAAGAGAAATTGTATTAGTGGAAAATAATTTTTGAAACACACGTTGCATTGTAGATTTTTGAAAGACCCGTCCGAGAACTCAGAAAAAACGCATCAGATAGGAAAGCCTACAGACATCAATTTTTGAATTTTAGTTAGATTCTTCCGAAGATACTGGTACAATAGAATTCCGTGAAGTGTTATGGGTGGAGAGCTATCCCCCTGCTTCAATTTGTTCTTTCAGGATTTTGAGTGATTCTTCAAGGCATTGAATTTTTCGCCCGATGAAACGCTCTGCTTTTGCTACAGAAAGACATGAATGAAGCCCTCGAGGAACATTCTGGTAATCCCTGCTTCTTACGGGCACGATCAGCTTTTCATCAAATCCGAAAATTTTCGCAATCTTCCTGCCAAGCTCCACCCTTGAAACGCAGTCCCGACCTGTAGTGTGAAAAACCCCCGAGCCACCTTTAAGGGCAATAGAGACAATCACATCTGCCGCTTCATCAGCAAAGGTGGGATTGCAGAACCTATCTTCAAAAAGCTCAATTCTTTTTCCTGCCTTTAGCGTTTCAATCATCCACATAATTACATTCTGACGGTGATGGAGAGAGCGTTTTCCATAAATTGTGGAGACACGACAAACAAGATTCTGTTTCTCCCTCAACACAATCTTCTCTGCTTCCAGTTTAGTGTGCGCATAAAAGTTTGGGGGATTGGGTCTATCCTCCTCGGTATAGGGCTCCTCCTTCCTCCCATCAAAAACTGCATCCGTTGATATGTAAACAAGCTTTGTTCCAGAGTTCTGGCATGCTCTAAACACATTTTCTGCACCACGCACATTCAGCGCAATTGCCTTCTCCCTGTTTTTCTCGCAAGCATCCACTTCTGTGTAAGCAGCGACAAGCACAGCGATATCTGGCATTACTTTCTTAAATCCATTTTCAACGTTTTCTGGCTCAGTTATGTCCATTTGAATTCTTTTTGCGTTTTCAATCTTAACTTCTTTGCTTGCAACTGTGTACCATGATTCTGCATGCCTCGTAGAACTTCGCACGATTCTATCGCCAAGGAGAGAGGAACCACCGATGACCAGAATTCTCATGTTCTCCCATAATCCACAAAAATATATATCCCTTGCCAATATCCTTGGATTGATGGACAGATACAGTGAAACCAAACTTGAAAATGGCATAAGAATCGTGACAGAGAAAATTCCCCATCTTGATTCCGCAACGGTGTGCGTCTGGATAATGTCTGGTGCAAGGGATGAAACTGGGGTCCCCCCAGGCACCGCCCACATGCTGGAGCACATGCTCTTTCGTGGTACTGGAAAAAGGAGCGGCGAGGAAATAAATCGGTTGATTGAGGGTGCTGGTGGAGAAATGAATGCAGTAACTGGTAGTGAGTACATGTGCTTTTATGCAGGTACTCTTAAAGAAAAGCTGGAAATGGCATTTGCCCTCCTTGCAGAAATTCTCACTGAGCCGTTGCTTTCGGAAGAAATTTTGGAAAGAGAGAAGCATGTAGTGTATGAAGAAATCCGCCTTCATGAAGAAAATCCAGAGAAGTTTATTTTCGATGCACTGAGAATGTGTTCATGGGGTGAAAGTGAGCTTGGAAAAATTGAAACTGGGAAAATTGAAGATGTGAAAAAGCAGAGGATAGAGGATTTAAAAACCTACATAAACAACCATTTCCTAACAAAAAATCTCCTTGTCTCTGCATCTGGAAATCTAGCACATGATAGGGTTGTAGAATGGGTGGAGCGCTATTTCAGGACTTTGAGAGAAGGAAGTGCTGAAAAGCAGAGAAAGAAACCAGAATTTCTTGGGATGGAAAAAGAATTTCATGGGGGCGAGGCACAGGCCCACATTGGTATTGGGTTTGAAGGCCTGAATTTTTCACATCCCGACCTATTTGCCCTTAAAGTTCTCAGCGTGTTGCTCGGTGGTGGTACAAGTTCTAGGCTTTACAGAACAATCCGCGAAAAAGAGGGGCTGGGTTACGCTGTCTTTACCCACACGCAGAGTTATGAAGATACTGGCTTACTAGGAATTTATGCAGGGGTTGCAACTAAAAACATAGAGAGGGGAAAACAGAGAATTTTGGAAGAAGTGAGACAGGTGTCCGAGGGGAGCATCAGTGAAGAGGAATTTCAAACGGCCAAAAACATGCTCAACGGTCTCTTCACAAGAAAACTTGAAACAAGTGAGGCACGGGCATTTGTGCTGGGTGAGTATGCAATGAGAACCGGAAAAATTGTAACGCTTGAAGAACTAAAGAGCAGAATTGAAAATGTAAAATTTGAGGATGTAACTAGAATCGCAAATAAACTTCTCAAGGCACGGTATTCATGTGCAGTAATAAGAAACCAAGAATAGTTTACGTAAAGAATGCGAGAACTAGAAATAGGAGCAGAATTCCTACTGCCAGTGCAAATGCGAGGATTGCGAGATAGAGTATGTGGGATTTCTCCATAACCCAATGTTTTCCAGGAGGGGGTTGTACTGTATGAGAATGCAACCTAGATTGTCCGTAGCATGTATCTACCAGAATAGCAAATGTGTAGTTTTATTTTCAGATTTTTATAAATAAAAAAAAAAAAAAATAATTAATTTTAAATAAAAATCATGCATAGAAACAATTAAATACTACAAAATCCATATATTACTTTTGAGGTGATTGCGTTGAATCCAAATCCAATTTTTGTGTGTATGCTGATGCTTTTAAGTGCCTGGATAACACCAAACCAGTTTATGGATGTGGATTTGTCCGTAAAAAACATTAACATAAATTACACGGATGAAATTGGCTATCCAGGGGAAAACATAACCGTAAAGATTACTTTTTGTTCCACCACAACAAACTTGCAAACAGAGTATGTTGTGTGCTTCAATGATAATTTTTATCATGGTAATCTTAATTTTAAAAACGAAACCGAGATTGTTTCACTCAATTTCACACTTCCAAATGCTGGCAAATACATATTGAGAGTGGTGATTGACCCGCAGAACGAAATCACAGAAACGGATGAGACAAACAACGAGCTCACAGCCACAGTTTACTCCTGCGACATTTTCCTTGCCCTGGATTTTCTGAAGGAAAAAATACTCTCGCTCCCAGATGCATACTTCAAGCCACCAGCAAAACAGCGAAAAAATGCATTGGCAAACAAAATTGATGCTGCAAAAAACATGCTTGTTGCTGGCAACTACAGCGAATTCGTTGATAAAATGCAAAATGACATCAGGGCAAAGATGGATGGCAGCGGAAATAATGACTGGATAATAAATGCAACCGCCCAGGAAATGCTCTGCAAAATAATTGACAAAACTCTCTCGCAAGATTATGATAACGATAGCCTGGGATTTGAGGAGGAGGTGAGCATTGGGACAGACCCATTTGATCCAGATACTGATAACGATTTGCTTTGCGATGGACAGGAAGTAAAGTTATTTTTCACAAATCCACTTGATGATGATAGCGATGAGGATGGAATCTGGGATGGCTACGAAGTGCTAGCTCTGGGAACTTCGCCACTTGTCTGGGATTCAGATTTGGATTTCCTTTCAGATGGTCTGGAAATCGGACTTGTGCAACCACAGGGCAACAATACCAACATGAGCTTGTTTGTGGCTGACACGGACCCGGTGACAACAACAAATCCAGGTGATGATGACAGCGACGATGATGGCATAATTGATGGAAATGAGGATGTGAACAGAAATGGGCAGGTTGATAGTGGAGAAACAAATCCTGGTTTGACGGATACAGATGATGATGGGCTCTCTGATGGCCTGGAAATTGGATTGGCTAAGGCACAAGGCAATGGCACACCGCTTTCATGGCAAAACGATACGGATACGAATACAACAACAGACCCGCTGAATCCGGATACAGACAATGATGGACTTCTAGATGGCACGGAATATGCAGACCACAATGGCAGGGTTGACCTCTATGAGCCAGACCCGAATGACCCAGATAGCGATGACGATGGCATTCTTGATGGGAACAAAAACACAGTCACTGAAATTTATTTGCGGAAAATTGTTCTTGCAGGCTATGAAATTACAACTGGAAAATTCTATGCATTTGTGAACAAGAATTCCACACTCTCGCCTTACTCTGGCTATAGAGTCCCTGAAGCGGGTTACTGGGAATTTTCTGGCAAGAGCGTAAATGGGACAATTGAGGTGAATGAATTAGTTGCTGTCTCTTTCTTCATGAACACGAGGATAGAGATTTACGAGGAGAATGTGAGTAATCCAATTGCTTACTTCCAGTTCTGCAAGAACCAGAGCGAGAACTTCACACTCAGCAATGGCAATCTTTTGCTGGAGATGGAAAGTGTGCTATGCGTGAGCGGATTTGCAGACCCGAATGCAACGAGCAACGACACAGACAATGATGGAATAAACGATTACAGAGAGGTAATTCTCGTGAGTGCATTTTACAGAGATTTCAGAGCCCCAATCTCAGAAAACCAGACAGGAATGGCACTTGCAGATGCGGACTTTGATGGCTTGCTGGATGGCGAGGAAGTTGATAACTACCTGAGCAATCCATTTTCAAGCGATACTGATGAGGATAAACTAATAGATGGGTATGAGGCATTTACCACACAAACAATTTCGTTTTTCGCTTTCGTGCCAGAACCACCTGTGCCTTACACAATTAACTACACACCTTCCCCGTACAACCTGCATGATTTAAATAGCACAAAAGCATATGTGGATGTGGAGGTGTATGGAGACTTGAAGAATGGCTATGTTGAGTTCACACTCTGGCATGAGCGACTGAGCGATTTGGTTGTGTACATGAGACCAGTAAACTATCCCTGGCAGATTTCATGGAAAGTGTGGAATACAAATGAGCCAATTAATGGTAGCGCAACAATAAAGCGAGATTTGTTTGGCACTGATGCAACAGTTGAGGACATAGAGCCATTGCTACCAGAGGACTATTTCTATTACTGGAAGGACTGGGAGATAATTATCTACGATATGGAGAAAGGCTGTGAGGGAAGGCTGGAGAGCGTAAAGCTGGAGTTTGATGTGGCAACGAAGGTTGTAGCTGAAGATACGGATAATGACGGATTGAGTGATGGGTATGAAACTGCAGAAGTTGCTGTATTGTCATTTACATATCAATTTGGAACCACCCAACAGTCATATTTTACAAACCCAATCTCTTTTTATGATGAGTTGTGTAACTATAAACTATCTGGAAAGTTTGAGTGGAAATCTACGGTAAGTTCAGCATCTCTTAAAATCTACTTTTGGTATATGGATGCAAATAACCACATTCATATAAACCAGATATGGAGCTTTACAGCTGGAGATGGTGGCGATAGAGGGACAGATAATGAGGGGATAGAAAGGGAGAGTTTTGATATAGACCTTACACAGTACATGCCTGGAGCCATTTTTGATGGTGCAACAGGATTCAAATTGAAATTTGAAGGAAAAAATGGAGTGGCAACAGGGTATGTTACATTTACCATGTGTTATGCATATCCCTCATGGGGTGATTTCTCTGTAAAATACCCTGGCCATTACAAGCTTCACTATTATGTTTTCTGTGCAGGAACTAGTTGGTGGGAAATAGAGAGCACATGGATTGAGGTTTACCTGGATGGGTGGCTGGTACATCAGGGAAAATATGAAGGTAGGAATCCTTTCTCTCTGCCTATGAGAGTTGGTGAGTTTGATGTAGAACATCCGCTTTTGAGTGGTGTGCATACAATAACATACACAAGCACAAATCCACACTTCACTGTTTCTCTTTCCAGTTCCTTTTTGGATTTCTTTCCAAAGGGCATGAACCGAGTAAAGATAGACCCAAATGACCCAGATGTGGACGATGATGGTCTGAAAGATGGCCAGGAAGATTTGTTGATGCCCACAGTTTATGGAAGTACAATTCATACATCTAACATTGTGTTGCATTTGCCAGGAGCACAAAGCACTATGCATGCAAGATGGGAGTTTCGGGCACATTTCAGTGGTGCAAACTGGGAAGTGCCATACAAGGTTTATCTGGATACAATTACGCCTCAAAACGAAATTAAGCGAAACTGGCTCTATTTGCAGGACATAAATCCTCACACACTAATCTTTGTGCCACAGACACAGCAAGATGTGAGTGGCTGGGCAGTGGCACATCCAGGAATAACAAATCCATTTGCTTATGACTCTGATCAGGATTATCTCACGGATTGGGAAGAGTGTATGATTTACTTCACAAATCCCACTAATGGAGATTCAGATTCTGATGGATTTGGGGATTGCTGTGAGTGCATTGGTTTTGTTACAGACCCGTGGAGTTACACGCAGGATGGTGACTGGGACGGAATGCCTGATGAATATGAGGAGTATGCAAGAAGCATGGGGAGCTGGCAAGACCCTATTCGGCACGACAAACGAATTGCAATACTAGGTGCAGGCTCCACTGCAGATACAAACTACGCTGAATTCTGGAACGAACTTATTTTCCTCTATGATGTTCTGGTGTGGGTTTACAATTACAAACCTGAGGATATCCATGTATGCTACCCAAGGGGTAAGCCTCCCTCTACACAAACAATGGATTCCTCCTACAACTTACCGCGTATATACGATATGACACGGAATGATACATCTTTTGTTGACCCTGTACATGAAGGTATTGTTGACCATGATTTCACTTCTTCAACACTCTCCTCTCTCTATACTTCAATCAGTGCTCTTTCTCCCTCCTTTGTATTTTCTGCCTATATATGTCACGGGAGTGACGATAGGTTAAGTGGAGAAGGATTCATCCTTGCACGACAGTTTGCAACGGACCTTTCCATTCTACCATCCACCACAAAACAGTCCATCCTAATCTTTGCATGCAAAAGTGGTAACTTTGTGGCAAATGTAATTAAGTGGCTCTCAAACTCTACTCTCAATAACATAGGTGTGATTATCACTAGCTGCAAGGGGAGTGAATATTCTTTCGCTGTAGCAGATAGATGTTCTCTTCAAAATGCAGAGAAATGGTGGAATGATAGATGCGCAGAGAGCTATAATCCATCCTCTCAGCCAGAGGCATTTTCATGGGAAAAGATGTGTGAATCCTATTACAACCAATATGCAGATAGAGATTGTGAAGGGTTTGAAACAGAATTTCTCTACTATTTTCTTTCATATTTACGGAAACATCATCCTGATTGGGGATTTTTCCGGCAAGATCATATCGGTTTCTCTCCTTCTGTAAATTCACTTAGAGTATCGCTTCAGTTGGCTTTCAATTATGCGAACCAAGAAGACTCATTTGCACAGGCAGGACACCTTGAGTGTAAATATTTCACTTTTCCGATAAAAGTTGGTGTATATGTATGGGCCAATGAACACCCACAGGTCGCCTATACCACTTCCCTTCATGTGTTTTTGTGAGGTAAGAACGATGCACCAAAAGATTTTTTCCATGGTATTTTTTCTTCTCCTCTTTTTTGTGAGTACTCCTTTTTCTTCATATTCTTTTGGAGCATGTGGCAAAGCTTCTTACTCTCATCCTCATAAACCGATATTCATTGAAGGAGATGAAAATTTTATCGAAGCAAATGGAGTTTCTTCAGGGAACGGAACGCCTGAGAATCCTTTTATTATTTCCGATTGGGAGATCGACGGAGAGTATGGTACATATGGAATATATATTGGAAATACTACAAAGCATTTTAAGATAGCTAATTGTTTAATTAAGAAGATAACATCTGATGGTTTTGGCATTATTCTTAACAATGTAAAAAATGCAACTCTTCTTGGAATTACATTCATTAATTGCAGGGGGATTAGAGTCTCTAATACAGTAAACCTTACAATATTAAAATGTATAGATTGTGAGAATAGTGATATAATCTCGTGTTGGATATCCGAATCCCAAAACATAACAATATCTAATAGCTCTTTCCTGAAGAGGGTACTCCTTATCGAGTGTAAAGGCGGAAAAGTGGTAAATAATGTATGTGGGTATGGTCTCACATTGTCTCGTTCGGAAATGTGTGTAGTTTTGAACAACACAATTGAGGAGGTAGTGGAAGGAGGGTTATTTGCCGGGTGTGTATTTACATCGTACAATAAAGATGTTGCTATTGTTGGGAATATAATTCGGAGCTCTATTGTTGGGATTTGTGTATTTAACGATTATAGTTTGAACATATTCAACAATACAATCTATGCTAACCAGTGGTGTATAGATGTCTTTTCACAAGGGAACATCACTCTCAGAGGAAACAGATTGTACAATGCTTCAATAGGACTTACACTCACGATCTATTCACCACCTTTCGTTTGTGGGATAGATATAGATGAAACAAACTATGTTAACGATTTGCCTGTAATTTTTATAAAGGATAGAGCGAGAGAAAAAATCTCATTTAGGCACGAGATTGGAGAGGTAATCTTTCTGAATTGCACAAATCTTACATTATCCGAGACAACAATAAAATATGGAGGAATAAACGTAAGATTTTGTAGGGATTTACATATAATAAACAATAAAATTTCAGATAGTTACGCTGGAATTTTCGTATATACCGAAGTGGCCTCTGAGGGCACATATGTAACCATCATTGAAAATAATACAATATTCCATAACACATATGGAATCCTTTTTGACGCTACTACGGCTTATGACACACCAACGGTGGTAATAAAGGGAAATATCTTCTATGAAAACTACATAGGATGCGAAATCTTAAACTGTCTTTTGTTTGAGAATAACTATTTCTTCCGAAATGAAATTGCTATTGATACCTGGGCATCTGTGCGTACGAGATTTGAGAATAACACGCTCATAAAGAATAGAGAGGGTTTATATCTTGACGGAGGAGTGAGTACGAGAATCGTAAACAATAGTTTTATTGAAAACGAAGAATTGGCGATAACTCTAGGATTTAATTGCGGCTTCACCCAAACATATGAGAATGCTTTTATCAACAATAACAACAATACTACGCAAGTGTGGGAAGGACATCTGATAGGACATGAAAATGGAAATTGCTGGAATTCAAGCAGTGCAGGAAATTTCTGGTCAAATTGGCTTTCGCCAGACAACAATTCCGACGGATTTGTAGACAAACCTTACCCCGTCCCGTTGGCAGGGCATAATGATTTTCTTCCCCTTACACGACCATCAAGAATAATCATTGTTCATGAATTTTGCCCTGCTGCATCATGCTGGAAAGTGCCGATAGAGGCTGAAGTGTGGGGATCCAAATTACCGATTACTTCTGTAAAACTTCATTATAAGTATCAAAATGAAGAATTTCTCACGAGAGATTTGGAATTGCAAGGTGGAGATGGAAGACATGGAAAATACTTGTGCACTCTAGACTTCTCATATAATCCAAAGATATGCGAGGTTGAGTACTACATTACTGCTGAAGATGAAAGCGGCAATCTGGAGAGCACAAATATGTTTTGGTTCGCATTTGAAAAGAGCGTTCCCCAAAGACCAACCAATTTGCAAGTTGAGGTTTCTCCCACATCTTCTTCGCTATTTTGGTTACCGCCACTTCACAATGGGAGTTCTTCTCTTCTCTTCTATAATATTTATCGTGGTATTAGCCCAGAAAACAAATCCCTTCTTGCCTCCGTTGATGCCAACACTACATCTTTTGTTGACACCAATGTTACCCCTGGCATCACCTACTACTACCATGTTACAGCCGTAAACGCAATTGGCGAGAGTGAGCCAAGCAACACAGTTTGTGTTACAGTGCCACTAGCAAAACTCACTGCGAAAATTCTTGTGGCAAAGAGCACGCTTCGCTCTGACGAAGAAAATGAGTTTCGTGTGATTGTCGCAGATGCAGAGACAGGAGAGCCAGTAAAGAACGCAACTGTTTCTCTTTCCACGCAATTGCCGGGTAAGTTTGAGAGCCTGGCAGGGCAAACAGATGCGAATGGAACATTTACAACAAAATTTGTTGCTGGGAATGTAAATGCTAGTATCTTTGGGAAACTGGTTGCGAACATAAGTGCTGAGCATTACGAAAATGCAACAACAAGTATTTTGCTTGGAATTCTGCCAGGAGAAATGAAAATAAGCGTGGAGATTGATAAAACAGCGGTAAAGGTTGGTGAGAATTTTACTGTGGTTGTTAGTGTGAAGGATGAGAATGGAAGGGGTGTAGAGAACGCAACTGTGGAGATTTTTGTTGGGCAAAATGGAGTAGTTGCTGGTGAATACCAGAAGGTTACGAATGCTGAGGGAGGAGCTGTGTTTACTTTTTCTGCATTAAAAGAGGGAAATCTTGTTTTTCAGGTAATAGCGAAAAAGGAGGGATTTGCAGAGGCAAAATCTGGAGCTGGTGTTTGGATTAAGTCAGTGCCAGAGCAAGGAATTGATTTTGGAATCCCACTTGCATTGCTTCTAATTGTGCTTCTAATTGTGGGGATATGGGAAGGGATGAAAGGGAGGCAGAAAATCTCTTCTTAAGAGAGGTAAATAAGGGCAACACATAGATCGTACGAAAAAAGGGTTGGTTCGGTGAACCCTTTTGCTCGCTAACGCTCGCAAAAGCGTTCACGGAAAAAATGGACAGGTTCGGGGATACCGAAGGTATCCCCTTGAGGCAGGTTACCGTAAGGGTGCCAACCCTCGTGGTACCATAGGGTGTAACCCCGTCCGTAAGTGGCGCAGCCCCTCGTGGTAGCGTAGAGCGGTTAGCCCCTTTTCATGTCCTCAAAAGTTAGCATTAGAAATCAGTGAATAAACTAATGAAAGAATGCGAGAACTAGAAACAGGAGCAGAATTCCTACTGCTAGTGCAAATGCGAGGATTGCGAGATAGAGTATGTGGGATTTTTTTGTGGTGAAAATAACTGGAAAAGGACCGACGAGCAGAATCCCATCTACACTTGTCTCGGGTTTTTCATGGCTTTGTAAATGCTCTCCGTAATCTTTTTCCTCAACCCCAATATCTATGAAACCCACGCTTCTTCCTATGAATCCAATTGCAAAGCAGAAGATTGCAAGCATCAGAAAGATTGTGCCGAGCAGGGAAAGAATCCCACTACCAATAAAAAATGGAAAAATGAGTAAAAGTCCTGCCTGCACCTCTCCCTTGTAAATTCCATAGGCAAAGCAGAGTATTGCACCGATCAAAAATAAGAAACCAAGGAAAAAAGAGTGTCTCCAAAGCCACGGATTTCTCATAAGCCAAGCATATTGGAAATTACGATGCGCTGCACCTCACTTGTGCCTTCGTAAATCTGGGTAATCTTCGCATCCCTGTAATACCGCTCAATTGGATATTCTTTCATGTAGCTATAGCCCCCATGAACCTGCATGCAGAGCGATGATGCATCCACCGCACACTGGGAGGCAAAGAGTTTTGCCATTGATGCCTCCTTTGTGACCCTTTTCCCCATGTCTCTGTGGTAAGCCGCATTATAAACCAGTAATCTGGCTGCCTCAATCCTTGTTGCCATTTCCGCGATCATCCACTGCAAGCCCTGGTTCTTGCTGATTGGTTGTCCAAATTGAACTCGTTGCTTTGCATAATTTATTGCACTCTCAAGACAGATTTCCGCAATTCCCAGTGCCTGGGCGGCAACTCCTATTCTGCCACCATCCAGACAGGAAAGGGCAATCTTGAAGCCCTCGCCTTCCTTGCCAAGTAGATTGGTCTTCGGCACCCTTGCATTCTCAAACTTCAGCTTTGCTGTTTCAGCGGCTCTTACACCAAGCTTGTCAAAAACATGGGAAATTGAGAAGCCAGGTGTGTCACGCTCTATGACGATTGCACTTATTCCTTTTGTTTTCAGTTCCGGCTGTGTAAGTGCAAAGATGGTGTAAACGCTGGCAATTGGTCCATTCAGGATGAAGGTTTTTTCTCCGTTAAGCACATACTCCTCTCCTTCCAGTTTGGCAGTGGTCTGGAGGGCGCCTGCGTCACTTCCGGCATTCGGCTCGGTTAGACAGAAAGCCCCAATCTTTCGCCCGCTTGCCAAATCTGGCAGATACTTTTTCTTGAGTTCTTCTGAGCCATAGTAGAGAATTGTCCCGCATCCTAGGGAACTGTGGACAGCCACGGAGATAGCAGTTGAGGCACATACCTTTGCCATCTCCTCAATCGCTATGGCATAGCAGATGTTGTCAACGAGGTTACCCCCATATTCCTTTGGCACTGTCAATCCCAGATAGCCCGCATCACCCATCTTTTTTATGAGTTCCTGAGAGAGCTTCCCAGTGCGGTCGTTCTCTTCTGCATACTTTGCAATCACATTCTGAGCAAATTCCCTTATCTTGCTTCTAAACTCTTCCTGTTCCTTGGTCAGCTCAAACTTCATGGTATCACGAGACCAAATAATGGAGATGTGTAAATAACTTTTTTGGTCAGAATAGAACAGGGAAAGCAATAACCGTGAGACCAACCCATCGAAGAGAAAATATATAACTTTGGAGACAATATCCTGTAGTGGTGATAACTTGATGCAGAAAGTTATGATAGGATTCATCTCCCTCCTCGTAATGTGCCCTTTGTATTTTCAGGGAGAAGGTAGTGTTGGAAATCTCGATGCGGATTTGAGCGAACATGGTCTTGGGCTTCTGTTTGCTAATCCAGACATAGTGATTCCTGACCACAAAGTGACCTACATTGCACCAGCATCACCAGAACTCGACATAAGAACCAACCACTCAATTCACTCGGTAATAAACAGTGCTGGCCTGCCTCCCGTGAGAAGCCAGGGTTCCCAGGGTTCCTGCACTGCCTGGGCAAGTGCTTACTACCACAGAACACATCTGGAATGGAGAGAAAAGCAATGGGATGTTAATCTTACCTCATATCAGTGTTCACCTGCATTCCTCTATCACCACATCAACGGTGGCTCAGACACCGGGAGTTTTATCCACGAAGCAATGGATTTTATGTGCACGATGGGCTGTGCCTCCTATCAAGAGATGCCTTATAGCGCCAGTGATGCAACATCCTGGCCATCATCATCTCAAACCTACAGAAATGCCCTTCAGTTCAGGGCTTGGAACTATTCTTACATTTCCACAGCCACTGATAGTGGGCTTACCAACCTGAAACAGCACATTGCCAATGGTGGCACTGCAGTAATTGCAATCAATGTGTATTCGAATTTTGACTACATTTCAAGTTTTAACAACACATACTGTGAATCTGAAGTTTATGGCACAAACAGAGGCGGTCATGCAGTTACTGTTTACGGCTTTGATGACGATAGACAAACTGCAGATGGGCCTGGTGCGTTCTGTCTTGTGAATTCCTGGGGAACTGGCTGGGGAGATGCAGGTCATTTCTGGATGTCTTACAAAGCGATGAAAAACGCAACCATTTGCTGGCTTACTGCCTATTTCCTCACGGATAGAACAAATTACACTCCATCGCTGGTTGCAGAGGTAAAAATTCAGCATGCTTACAGGGGTGAAATAATGTGGAATGGGATTACAGGAGGGATTGGAAACGTTACATCTCCTTCCTATTCTCTCAAAATTCTGGATTTCAACTCAATCCAGGGATATGTGGGAATCTCAAGCTACCAAAGGTATGCTTTCCCTGACTGCAACATTGTGATTGACCTCTCAGATGGCGTAAACTACATAAACCATAGCACAAAAAACCGAATTTTCGTGAAGGTGAATGATGCTTATAGTGGGACAACAGGAACAATTCAATTCCTGAATGCAACTGATTATAATTGGGGAATAACAAATGTGTCAAATGAGACCCCAGTTTCAATTCCAGATGGTGGGAGCTATGTTTATGCAAATGTCACCCTTGAGGCAAAGATTGGCTTTGAACACACTCCACCAGGCTCTGTGTTGCAAGGCGAGACCATTCCAGTTTCCGTCAGAATTACAAGCACGCTGTCGCTTTCAGGCGTCTGGGTGTATTACAAGCCAGTTGGAGATACTACATGGTATGCAATGGGAATGTCGCTTACATCAGGGAATTCCACAGATGGTAATTACACAGCAACACTTCCTGCCCAGGGTGCTGCTGGAACTCTTGAATACTATTTCTATGCATTGGATTCTGGCGGTTATGCCTCCCAAACTGAGAACTACACTGTGATTGTTCAGCCGGCAGCTACAGAATCTGGCCAGGTCCTGATGTTCTGTATTGTTGTCGCTGGTTTGATTGCGGCACTCCAAGGTTGCTCTTGCTCGCGAAAGAAAGTTAAATAACTCTGATGCAATTCTCCAATTAATGAAGAAATACAGGGCAATGGTGCTTGATGCCAGTTATCACGAGGAAAACGGGAGTGTTGTGATTGACTTATACTGCAGAACAAAGGAAGGTCAATCTCTCACAGCGAGAATTCATGGCTTCTCTCCCTATTTTTATGTGGTTTCGCCACCAGCCGCTGTTGTCGAGGAACTGAAAACGCATGAGGAAGTGCATGGTGTTGAGCACTGCAAACTTTTCGTGAAAAACAGGGAAATGGATTGCCTGAAAGTAACGATAAAACATCCCTATAAGGTGCCTGAATTCAGAAAAAAATTTCCAGAAGGTGCTTGCCTGGCTGCAGACATACCCTTCCATCTCAGATATTTCTTTGATAACGACCTCTCTCTCTGTGTTGAAATAGAAGGGGAAGAGGCATCAGAAGAGGTGAGAAAGAATTACACAACTGAGCTAGTAATTGAAACAAAGGCAATTGCGCAAGTGCAGCCATTTAAAATTCCCCTTGTTGTGCTGAGTTTTGATATAGAGAACAGCATCGCAAATGGAAAAATTTATGTGATTTCGTATGCGGTTAGAAAGGGGACTGAGTTAATAAAAGGAGCTATTGCATCTGAGACAGATGACGAGGCGGAGATTCTGAGGAAATTTGTTGAGCTTGTGCGGGAGTATGACCCAGATGTGATAACTGGCTACAACATTGGTGGCTATGACATCCCGTTGCTCACCGAGAGGGCAAAAGCCCATGGAATTCCACTTGAGCTGGGGCGGGATTTTGGTATCTTTTCAGTTAGCCAGGAAAGGTTCTGGCGGATTCATGGCAGAATTGTGATTGATGTCTGGCTCACCGCTAAGATGCGACTGAGACCCAAGCAGGAAACCCTGAATTTCATTGCGAAGATGCTGCTGGGCGAGGAGAAGGAGGATGTGAATCGCCTGAAGATTGATGAGGAGTGGAAGGAGCGGAGGGAGGCGGTGATAAGTTACTGCATCAAGGACGCTGAACTTGCCCTCAGAATTCTTGAGGAGATTGCGGAGATAAGCAGGGGGATGGACATCGCTGCAGTTGCGAAGCTTCCACTTGATGATGCAATCAACGGTAGAACCTCAACACTGATTGATTCCCTCATAATCAGGGAGGCGGATAGAAGAAAAGTGGGCGTGCCAATGAATAAATTCGGAGGCAGCGAGGCCCCGATAGAGGGAGGTTATGTGCATTCAATCAGGCCTGGGCTTTATCACTGGGTGATTGTGTGCGACTTCAAATCAATGTACCCAAGCATCATAATCTCCAACAACATCTGCTTCACCACGATATCAGAAGATGGAGAAATTGTGAGTCCATGCAATGTGCGGTTCGTCTCCAAGGAAAGAAAACGGGGGATTGTACCAGACATCCTTGAGAACCTCATGAGGCAGAGAGACGAATTTAAGAAGAAGGCAAAACGAGCAAAGAGCGAGGAGGAGAAGGCGTACTACGATGGTCTCCAGAATGCTGTGAAAATTCTGATGAACTCCTTCTATGGAGTTTTTGCATCCTCTTTTTACAGATTCACTGATAAAAACATTGGGGCTTCAATAACTGCATTTGCAAGGCAAAACATAAAAAATCTGATTGAGACACTTGAGAGTGAAGGGCACAAGGTGCTCTATTCCGACACCGACAGCGTTTTCTTTCAATCCCCACATTCAAATCTGGAGGAGTCCATCAAATTCGGGGAAACAACAGCTGCAAGGTTTTCAAAGGGTGGCCTGACACTGGAATTTGAGCGGATTCTCGAGCCGTTTTTTTCGCATGGGAAAAAGAAGAGGTATGTGGGAAAAGCTGTTTGGCCAAAGGAGGAAATTGTGGTGAGGGGCTATGAGACACGACGCACCGACGCATTTGATTGGCAAAGCGAAGCTTTGATGGAAGTGTTTGAGACCGTGCTCAACAGCAAGGATGAGGAGGAGTTGAAGAAAAATGTGATTGCAAAGGCGAAGTTGCTTGTGGAGATGACATTGCGTGGCGAGGTGCCAGTGGAAAAACTTGTGATTTCCAGAAGTGTAAGGGAGTTTGATAGTTATAAGGACGCAGGACGACTTGCCCATGTAGAGGTGGCAAAACAGATGATTGCAAAGGGCTATGAGTTCATTCCTGGAATGAAAGTGTCCTGGATTGTTGTGGACGCAAAGAAAACACCGCAGAAGGTTGAACCATATGTAGAAGGCCGTGAGTTTAAAGGAAAGCCAGATTACGAATACTACGCAAGAAGGGTTGCGATGACGCTGGCAAGGGTGCTCGAGGTCTTTGGCTACGATGAAGAAAGTTTGTTTTCTGGCAGGAGACAGTCAAGTTTGGCAGAGGGCTCGCTGGATTCGTTTATGGCTTCTGAAAAAGAGGAGGAGCAAGGAAAAGCAGAGCCAAAGAAAAAATTCACGCTTGAAGATTTCATGTGACTATTTTTTTGATTTTTTTCTCTCTTCCTTCACTATCATATGGCTCTGGCCACAGGTTGAGTAGTGCTGCACAAGGGTGCAGATTCTGCAGAGTTCATGTGTAGTTCTTGCCTCGTTGAGAATTATGGTCTCTGCTGCCTTCTTGACTTCTGGCATGACCTCTGGTGGAAGAACCATTCTGCCACCCCTTTTTGAGCTTATGTATTGACTTACTGCTGCCTCTGTTAAACCCAGAATTTTTGCAGTGTCTCTCTGGGTGAGCGAATGTTCTTTTATAAGCGAGATTGCAAGTTCTCTTCTTATTGCAGGCAGAATCTCCCATACAGCGTCCTCGCAGGGTACTTTTTTCATTGTGCTCACCGAATTCAATTAGTGCTTAATCCCATATATCTTTTTCCTTGCGTCCTTCAGCGAAATTCTTTCTTGGATTAAACCCATAGCCAGCAATTTTTTTATTGCAAACCTCACGGTCCTTTCAGGGAAATCTGTCATCTGAATCAGGGCTTCCCTGCTTATTACCCTGTTTTCAGAAATAAGGCTGTAGACCTCTTTTGCAGACCTGGGCAGTTTTTCCAGTGCTTCTATTCCATCACCCATATTTTCACCGTTAAGTTCATGCACTTAACGATTGTTAAACCTTTGCATTTAAGTTTACGCATCATGAAGTTATGGATTTTTATTTACTTCTTTTTATAGCCACATTTCTCGCAAAAACTGTTTTCATCGTAAAAGTTTCCACAATTCGGGCATTTTTTCAACACGACCTCTTTTCCGCCGGAAAACAATTGTTTTGTTTTTTCCATGACCTTCATTGCCCTCTTTATTTTCAGGAGGATGAGGAGCACAAAAATAATTGCAATCAATCCGCAGGTGGCAAGGATGCAGACACAGATGTCCCAGAGTGAAAAGGTGATGTTGGGGAGAGACACTGGAATCTGGTAGGAGAGCAGAGATGCCATGGAGCAGAATAAAATTCCTCTGAATTTAAAGGTTTGGGGACAAATGTTGAGATGTGAGGTTCTCCTATATAAAACTAATGTGTGATTTCACAATTTGATGTTGTTTTTTATGATTATTTGAAATTACTGGCATAATTTTTCATCAAACAATCCAGAATGAGCCAGTGTTTATGCTTCAAACTGTGAAAACTTGCGATATATATATATATATAGATTTGTTTTCTTATTATTGGTGAGAAAAATGGGTACAAAATGGAGAGTTTTCGGGATAGGAATTGTGCTTTTCGCACTATTCTGGTGCTCTGTGGCTCAAATGCCTACAGCGAAAGCTGGAGCCGACAACGACAATACTACTGAAGTGTGGGTTGACTGGGTAAAGCAATATGGTGGCACCCAAGCCATAGGTGCAGATAAAGATGGACAGGGATTCTATAATAAGATGTTGGATCCATATGGCTGGACTGGAAAAGGATGCTATGGAAACAACAACGCAAAACCTGACCATTTCGCAAAATGGGTTGGCCATGATCCTGATGCAGATGTAAATGCAGATATTGCATACTTTGCAGGGCATGGTGCCACGCTCAACGGACAACCAAGGATTGTGTTCAATGTCGCTGCTTCAGGAGGAGACAAAGACAAAGATGTGGAGCCAGATGAGGATTTCTGGGGCTACACAGACCTGGAGTGGATAACTTTTTCTGCATGTGATGTTCTGGGACCTGATGCTAATACAGCGATTGCAAGCTGGGGCGATAACATTTTGTATAGAGGATTGCATGTGATTAACGGGTTTAAGGGCACTGCAAACAACTATAAATACTGGTCAGAGGATGGTAAGGGGTCTCCTAGAGGTGCAGTGTATGCAGGGTATCTTCATGGTGCTCAGTGGTTAAGGGGTGCAGGGCAGTCATGGTACAATACCACAATAGATGATGGTGTGCTAGCAAGATTTTATCAATCTCCTAATCCTACCTGTATATATGGTGCGTCACTGTACGCGTGTCTAGAGTACTATGTTGACGGAACTTTGGTCGGTACGGATTACTATTGGTGGGAAGATGTGGAACAACCATGGAGAGATCCGATTTCAAAGACACAGGGAAATATCAGATGGTATGTGTATGTCCAGTATTACAGTTGGTTGGCTGATTGGCCACATGACTATAGTTATAACCCTTAAAAGGAGGTGCAGAAAATGAAAAAAAGAATTTTAATCATTATGTGCTGTGTGTTCCTTATAAGTGGAAGTGGAGGATTTCTGTGGATAGCAATGGAGAAACAAACCAAACAAGGTTATCCAAGCCCTCATTCTGTAGAATTTACTGAACCACCTTCTACTGTCATGGGCTTTGAGCAGAGGTACAACGGTAGCGAAATCTATCTTGGCGATTTGGTGAACGCCAGCCAAAATAAATGGGAAAGTTATCTTAATGTCTACAAAGCTACATACTTTGTATCAATAAACACAACGACTGCACTGAAAGAGGCAAAAAAATATGGAGTCACAGGAAACAATGTTACACTACAATACGCGAATTGGATTGTTGTTTCTGGTCCTGAGGGAACCGTTAAATTTGCAATTCCGACGACAGACACAAATGCCGATGCAATGACACCATTTGCTGTGTCAGTAGAATGTGGTTCTGATTCCCATTTCCCGGGGCATGACTTCATTTCTGATGAGGAGGCAGTCAGCATTGCATGGAATTTTGTGAATATGACAGTTCTTAATACGGTGCCTCACCTCCGAGAACACCTTTCTCTCAAACTTGAGATTGTTGGTTCCAACAATGTAACAGGAGGGCCTTATCCTACGTACACAGTCTCTAAAGTGGTAGCATTTGCTCTCTATTATGGAAATTACTGGATTGGCGATTTGATAAATGTATGGATAAATCATACAGGAGGGGTTTTCAGCTACACTGCACCTACAGACTTTGTTCTCACACCCGAATCACAAGTTTACTCTGGAACACCCCAAGAGCTTCTCAATTACTACAAAACCCATGGAATCAACATAGGCAAGGATATAAACGCAAGCGAGGTGACAAAAGTGGTGATTGAGAAGATCGAAGTTTCTTATAAGCCAGACACAGAGAATCAGAGCCTCAAAAATCCATTTGAACGCTATGTGCCCTATTACTACCTGAAATACACCATCCATGGTCGAAATGGATTTTCAAAGGTATTTTATGGGTCTCTTTACATCAAAAATTCTTCCTGAAATATTATTTTTTATATTTTATGGCAACATCATGTTTATAGAATAAAATTTTTTCTCACAACAATCCCATGTTTTTCCCTGATTTTGTTTCTAATAAAGAGCCCCGAAGAGTTTAATTATCTCAATGAGTTGGGGGTCTTGAGGTGGTAAAATGGCACATAAAAGGTTGTTAATCCCGGGCCCGACAGATGTTCTTCCAGAAGTGCTGCTGCAGCAAACAAAACCTATGATTGGGCACAGAAGTGATGATTATACAAAGCTTTACACAGGAATTATTGAAAAACTTCAGAAATACTTCAACACAAAAAGAAATATTACCGTGCTCACTGCATCTGGTACAATCTGGATGGACATAACAGGCAGAAACATGGTAAAGAAGAAGGCACTGGCATGCGTGAACGGTGCATTCTCTGAGAGAATGTATCTTACCATAAAGGATTGTGGCAAAGATGTGGATGCTCTTGTGGTTGACTGGGGCAAGGCAATAAAGCCGGAAATGGTGCTTGAGCGGTTGAAAGGTGGGAACTACGATACCCTTGCAGTCTGCCAGAACGAAACCTCTACAGGTGTAAGGAGCCCTGTAAATGAGATTTGTCAGGCAGTGAAGAAGGAATATCCAGACATCATGATTGTTGTTGATACTGTCTCCTCAGCAGGTGGAGACCTGATTGAACCAGATGTGATGAATGCGGACATAATATTTACATCCACTCAAAAGTGTTTTGCACTTCCACCTGGCCTTTCAATAGGCATTGTCTCAGATGCTGCACTTGAACGGGCAAAACAGGTGCCAGGCCGAGGGCATTACACAGACCTGATTGCAATCTTTGACTACTTTGCAAAGAAGAAGCAGAACCCAACGACGCCAAATGTGTCGTTGATGTATGCACTGGATTACCAACTTGATAGAATGCTTGCAGAAACAGCCCAGAAAAGATACGAGAGACATTTAGCAATGGCTGAGATGACAAGGAAATGGGCAACTGAGCATGGAATTGAAATCTTCCCGGAGAAGGGATACGAATCAGTTACTGTGACCACGCTCAAGAACAATCTAAACAAGAACATTGGCGAACTGAACAAGGCACTGGGTAAAAGGGGCTTCCAGATTTCGAATGGCTATGGCGCTTTGAAGGATAAAACCTTCAGAATTGGACACATGGGCGACTGGACGCCAGAAGAAATCAAATCCCTGCTTCTCAACATAGAGGACATCTGGGGGCTGTGAACATGAAGGTGCTGGTTGCTGACAAAATTGCAAAGGAAGGCATTCAAAAGTTGAAGGATGCAGGACTTGAGGTAGTTGAGGCCTGGGAGGCGCCCAAGGAGCAATTGCCAGAACTGATAAAGGACTGTGATGCCATAATTGTGCGAAGTGCTACGAAGGTCACGAAAGAATTGATTGATGCGGCACCTAATTTGAAGGTGATTGGGAGAGCCGGCGTAGGGCTTGACAATGTGGATGCGGAACATGCAAAGGCAAAGGGAATAAAAGTAGTGAACACGCCAGAGGCAACCTCTATATCTGTTGCCGAGCTTGCTCTAGGAATGATGCTGTCTGCAGCAAGAATGATTCCTCAGGCAACGGTTTCAACGAAGGCGGGCAAATGGGAGAAGAAGCGATTCCACGGGACTGAACTCTATGGAAAGACGCTAGGTATCATTGGAATCGGTAGGATTGGCTCTGAACTGGCAAAAAGGGCAAGAGCACTGGGGATGGAAGTTATTGCCTATGACCCCTATGTAAAAACCTCTGATTTCGCCAAGATAGTTGAGTTGGATACAATATTAAAAGATTCTGATTTCATTTCCCTTCATATACCCAAAACAAAGGAAACCACCCATCTATTGAACAAAACCGCATTTGATAAAATGAAAAACGGTGTGATAATAGTAAACTGTGCAAGGGGTGGTGTTGTGGATGAAGATGCGTTGTATGATGCACTGGTATCTGGCAAGGTAAAGGTCGCATGTCTTGATGTGTTTGAGGTAGAGCCTGCAAAAGAACACAAACTCTTCAGTTTAGAACAGGTTATTCTTACACCGCATATTGGCGCTCAGACAGAGGAAGGCCAGCAGCGTGCAGGCGTGCAGATTGCAGAGCGAGTTATTGAGGCATTGAAGAACTAAAAGAGAAAAAGGTGGAGAAAATGGTGGAAATCAGGCCATTTCGGGCAATCAGATACACAGGGAAAGCAGGGAAACTGGAGGACTTGGTGACACAACCATACGATAAAATCTCGCAGGAGATGCAAAAAAGATATTACGCAAAGTCAGATTTCAATTATTGTAGATTGATATTGCCAATTGAAGAAAACAGATATGAGATTGCGAAGCAGCGACTTGAGATGTTTTTAGCTGAAGGAGTGTTTGCAAAGGACGAAAAGCCAGGAATATATGTTTATTACCAGGAATTTGAAGTTCTTGGTAAAAAATATCTGAGGCGGGGCATGATTTGTGCAGTTAAACTGCATCCATTCAACGAGAATGTGGTGCTTCCGCATGAAAAAACACATGCGGGACCAAAGATAGACCGCCTCAACATGCTCAGAGCAACCCTCAAAAACCTGGAGCCGGGTTTCATGTTGTATCCAGATGAGAATCACGAAACTGTGAAAATTTTTGAGAAGTATGCGAAGGAGAAACCACTCCTGGAAGTGGTAGATGAATATGGAGTTCGCAACCGTCTATGGAAAATTGAAGAGCCTGATGACATCAGAAAAATCCAGGAAGTGCTCAAGGACAAGCAGGTGGTGATTGCAGATGGGCATCATAGGTATGAGACAGCTGTGGCTTTCAGGGACGAACTCCGTCAGAAAGTAAAATGGGACGAAAATGATGCCTTTAACTTCAGAATGACCCTGCTCGTGCCAGTGAATGACCCTGGGCTTGTAATTTTGCCCGGACACAGGATTCTCTTGCAGATTCCTCTCACTGAACAACATCTCACGGAAGTCAGGAAATATTTTGAGGTAATGGAGATTTCAAGGGCAGATGTTGAGGATTTCCTTGCAAAGCACAGGGAAAAAATCTGCTTCGTAGCTTACGATGGCAAAAGGTATTTGGGTCTTATGCTCAAGGGCATAGAGCAAGTGAACAAATTTTTCAAGCCCGAGTACAGCGAGAGCTATAGGCGACTTGATGTGGTCGTGCTGAGAGATGTGATTTTTGAGGGAATAATGAATGCAAAGGAATTAAAGATTGATGTGGACATTGACTACTGTAGATGGATTGATGAAGCAATCGACAAGGTGAACTGTGGCAAGGGAAAGGTAGCTTTTCTTGTAAATGCGACAAGGCCAGAGCAGGTACTTGAAATTGCAAAAAATCACGAGCGGATGCCTGAAAAAAGCACGGACTTTTATCCAAAAATGCTTTCTGGCTTGACCATGATGGACATAACACCAGGGGAGAAGTTAAATGCCTAGGCGTAAGTATGGAAGGTTGCAAAAGCCCATTCAACCAGTGCCAAAGGAAAAATGCCATTTTTGCAGGTTAGGAAGACCCTGCCCCATCCATAAAAGTGGAGAGGAAAAGAAGGAGTGAGTCCCGCAGAACACACAATAAAATTTTTAACAAAAAAACTTCTACTATAACAACTTATAAATACTATGTAGTCCATTGTATATGGGGTGAAAAAATGATTAAAAAAACTGATGTAAAAAAAATTTTGGATGAGCTTGATAAAAAACTTGTTAGTGCATTGGAAGAGGGCGTAAATGTAAGCAAAATTCAGATAATTGTTAATGAAGCACATCGTTCTTACAAAAGTGGAAAGTATGCGGAGGCAGCAGAACAGGCCGCACTAGCAGAAAAAGCCCTCTTAAAGGTGTATGAGGACTACAGAGAGACAAGGAATGCAATTGACAAACTGCATTCGAATATCCGAGAAATGAAAGAACATGGGTTTAGCTATCCATCTGTGGAATACGATATGGCGGTTAAAGCATTTGATAGTGGAAACTACCAATGTGCTACCGTGATTGCTGACCTCATTAGTGAAAAAATTGCCCGCACATTTGAAACAAAAAAAGCCAAAACCAAAGAAATGCTGAAAAACATTATGAACTTTGCATATTCAATTGACGACCCCCGTGTCCGTGTGTTTGCAATCTGTGAGACCGCAAATCTGTTTTCTAAGGTGGAGGAAAACGAGAAAGCAGAGGAACTGCTGGCTACTGCAGAGGAAATATCGGAACAACTTGAGAGCACAAGACACAAGGTTTGGGCATTGTCCATTGTGGCTGGAAGCTGGCTATCAAATGGAAATTTCAACAATACAAAAAAGGTGCTGAGCCGAGCTATGAATGTGGCATTGTCCATTGAGAACGAAACCCAAAAGGCATGGGCAATAAGGGACTTAATCGTGGAAATTGCTAAAATGAAGGGCATTGTCAACGAACGTGAGACCTTCAGAAAAGGACTTGAAGCCCTCTCGGATATGAAAAATCATGCATCAAGGGATGAAATTCTGAGAGAAATTGCTCTTGAATTTTCAAAACAAGGCGAAAAGACGGATAACAGTTTTTTGCTGGAGAAAGCGTACAGCATCGGCAAAGCAATCCTGACCATACACTACCGAACCTCTGTGTTTCGAGAGATTGCCCTCAACCTTGCCAAGCTTGGCGTTTTAAAGAACCACAATTTGATTCAGAGGGCGCTGGAAGTGGCAGATGCAATTGAGGATGATTTCTACAGAATGGAGACGAAGCGGGAAATTGGTTTCATGCTTGCAAGTGTTGGAATTTATCAAAATGATGCCCACACAGTGGAAAGTGCAGTCAAGATAATCAGTAATCTATCTTAGATAGAGTAAGATAGAGCAATGTTTATTATATTTATGTATATTTTTCCATCAAACTTTTTTACTATTACACTATAAGATCAACCCATTTCTAAAGTAATATATACTACCAGTTCTATCTCATAATGGTGGCTTAAATGAGATTGAAAAGCAGAACTACAAAGGGTATTGATTTTTACAGCGTTAGAAAGAATGGCTCGAGTGCTAAAAATGGATTTACCAACGGGTTGCAGGGCAGTAACTGGAAAAGGAGTATGACAATGACTAGGAATAGAGCAAAATATGGTAAAGCTGGCATTGGTGTTTTATTTGCGGTGTTGGTGTTCAGTGCTGTCGGTGTTCTGGCATGGCAGGGTGTCAGTTCAAATGTGATCAAGATTGATGGCAGTTTTGAGGACTGGCAGGGCGTTGAAAAGACCACGAGGGCAAGAGATTTGGGTGTGCCAGAGAACATTGACATTGCGGAGTATGCAACTGCAGAATCTGGTAAGAATGTGGCGTTTTATGCGAAGGTGTATGGCAATTTGCTCGTTGGCGATGGCAGATACATTGTGGAGGCACCATCTGAAAATCCAGTGTATGTTGCATACCAGAGGGAGACGGCAATTCCGAATCAGAATGGCAGGGATGTGGCGTATGTGTTTGTGGACACGGACAATAACGCAGC
The DNA here is from genome assembly GCA_038874435.1 of Thermoplasmata archaeon. Taxonomy (NCBI): domain Archaea; kingdom Methanobacteriati; phylum Thermoplasmatota; class Thermoplasmata; species Thermoplasmata archaeon. The sequence goes on along the minus strand of JAVZCK010000010.1, from coordinate 39,206 downwards.
AACTGGCTTCAAGCCCTCTGTTAATTTTGCAGTGGGTGCGGATAAATCAATAGAGATTGTGGGCAAGAATGGAAAGATAGAGGCATGTCGAGTGCTTACATTTGCTGGTGTGGTGCAGCAGGAATGGACATGGGTAATTGGAGAGAGTGTGGCTGCAGCAACAAATGGAAAGCAGGTAGAAACAATGGCAGGCAAAAGTTTGCTTGGCATCGGTGAAAATTATGCAGTTTACTTCTACATGATTGACTGGCAGAACAAGGAGTGCAAGCTAGAGAATGCTTTGCAGTATGTAAATCCTGATAACTTCATGTTGGCAGAGAGAGTATTAACCGCAAAAACACCAACAGTAACGCCAGTTATTGCATCCAGAGGGACAGTTCATGCTCCGATACATATAAACGGAGATGCAGATTTTGCATCACAGGCACTATCTGAGGGTTGGAGTGGAGATGGAACAGAGAATGCTCCATACCTCATTGAGGGATATGACATCAACAGTGCTGGGGGAAGTTATGGTATCTGGATTGAGAACACAACGGTGCACTTCGCAGTTAGGAACTGCACAATCCAAGGTGCAACTAGCATCAGCACTGTACCATTCGGGGCTGCAATTGCCCTGAACAATGTACAAAACGGCAAAATAGAAAACAACACTTGCACAGCCTCAATTCGTGGAGTGTACATCTATGGTGCCTCTATGTACAACACGATTGTGAACAACACTGCAAATACAGTGCAGCAAGGTATCGCACTCTATTTTTCTGATAACAATACTATTGTTAACAATTCAGCCAACAGCAATACCTACGGGATTTATCTCTACTACGCAAGTAATGTCGTTGTTGATTTCTGCAATGCGAACAGCAATTCTGTCAGTGGAATTTATGTTGGCTCTTCAGATAATATTACAATTTCCAACACAAACGCAAACGGCAACACATATGGAATCACATTGTTTTCCTCAAACAATGCGACAATAAACACAAATCTGGTAAATGGAAACAATTACGGAATCTATCTTTCCCAGGCACACTATAACAATATAACATTTAACACTGGCTACAATAACTATGATGGTGCCTACATTCAGTTCTCAAATTACAACAACATAGCATACAACAATTTCAGCGGGAATTACTATTACGGGATGCTTCTGCACACCTCAACCAACCATACAATAACGAAGAATATTCTTTCCAACAACAACGAAAATGGCCTCTATCTCACATACTATTCAAACTATAACACAATCACAGAAAACAATGTGTCTGGCAATTCCAATGGAACTTACCTCCATCGCTCAACCAATAACACCATAACCCTTAACTGGTTCTGCAACAATGTAAAGTATGGAGTTTACCTCACAGATATGTCTACGAACAACAAAATCAATCACAACTACTTCATTGGCAACAGGGCTACCGCCCTATGGTACCTGGGTCAAGGGGTATCTAACGATACCCCAAACGGTGCTGGTAAAGGCGTCTCCGGCAACTGCCAGGCCTACGATGATGTTGGTGGCAACTACTGGTATGACAACAGTGTGAACGAGGGCAACTACTGGAGCAATTGGGATGGCAATGGCAACGGCACTGCAAATGCCTACCCAATTGATGGCGGTGCGGGTGCAAGCGACTGGTATCCAATGGGAAGCCCTGTGAGTGAGTGCTCACAACTCTCATTGATTGCGCTCTTGATAATATCCATGTTAGGGTTTTGGAGGGGTACATTATATAAATGCCCTCGGAACACTAAAAGTCAGCTTCACAGAAGAACTCTTGATAGCACACGTGCCAATTAGCCACAGAAACTTATATATACACCTCAGTTCAATTACATTATAGTTTACACATAAAAGGAGCCGTGAAACTATGGCTTTTAGAATGAAGTATGAAGAGGTTCCGAAAAAAATGAAGATTGGAAAAGAGAACGGGTTGAGTGGTGGTTACATGAAAACTAATGTAGATGTAGAACAGCTTGCTATTGCAATTCAGAATTCAGAACCAGGACGCCCAATTCCAGATGAAGAGGCTAGAAGGATTGCGCATCACATCCTGAATTTTTTTGGTTATGGGGAGAGAATCATAGATAATGTTCTTGAACCAGAAGACCGAGATGTCTTCTATACCCTTGAAGATGTGGGGATTTTAACGACAGAGCGCGAGGAAACCACCCTTTATGATGGGAGGGAGTGGAGAATCCATTACTGGATTTTTAGGAAAGAAAGAGTGCTAGAGTTGATAAAAGCCCCTGAGAAGAAAGTAGAGGACCTGGACCATGATTTGACTTCTGTATATTACCAGATACCAGAAGATGCATGGGTTCGGTCCACAAATGAACAGGTGCAGTAATGCGAGTCCTTATAAAAGAAGTCAGGTGTAGAACCTGCGGCACAAGTGTTGATCCGATGTGTAAGCATTGCCCTGTGTGTGGCACAAACCTTGAGGAAGCTTTGGTAATCACAATTGGAGATATACTCAAGAACATCCAGGATGAAATTGACTCAAAGCTGAAAATTATAGAGGAAAGGGAGGAAGCTCTTGTAAAGCGAGAAAGTGAGCTGGAGATTAAGGAAAGAGATTACAAAGAAAGATTAGAACGATTGTACAAGAGGGAGCATGAACTAGATGAGTTTGAAGCCCGTTTGCAGGAGAAAGAGATAGAAATTACTAGAAAATACGAAGAATTGATACAAAGAGAAAAGGAACTCAACGAGAAAGAGCACAAGCTTCTTGCGAAGGAGAAAGAAATTGTGAAAATGCTCGCAGAGATTGGGAGAGCAGTTCCTGATAAGAGTGTTTACCCCGAGATTGGAAAGAAGCTTCAGATGATCGATGAGATGCTGGAAGAGCATGAACACGAACTTAAAAAGATTGAGATAGAACGAGAGAAGATTCGCGAGATTGAGCGAAGCATTAGGGAAGCTAGAGAGGCAGAAATACAGGAATTGGAATGCTCAGTATGTGGCTCCATAAACGCACCTGGCAACAAGAGATGCAGAATCTGTGGCTCCTACCTTCAAAATTAGATAGAATTATACCTTTCCGCCACCAATACATCTTTTGAAATCAAAATCCTGTAAACATGCCATGTGGTCCGTGGGAAAGAACATGAATGTTGGCGCCGCTCTCAACAGGTCGTGTGAGGCATGTAGTTCAATCAGGGTTTTTCTTGCAGCCACACAATCCTCAAATGTTTTTACAGGCGTAACCATGAAACTCTCAAAAGTTCCACTCACAAAAAATATCACAGGAAAATTGTCCAGAACTGTGCCTGCAATCCTATCCCTATCTATTTTTTGTATATGGGTTTTATACTGAAGATGAAGTACAAGTAGGTATTTGTAGTCAAGCAGATGCAGATTTGGAATTATTATAGGTTTTAGAATTTTCCTTTCCTTTAATTCTTTTTCTGTCTTGGACACACACTGCCTTGAGACCTTCACTTTCGTCGCAATCTCGCTTAACGGGTACTCAGCATAGTTCAAAAGCCCAGCAAGTACAAGCAGTTCTTTTTTTGTAAGCACTTCTCTTGCATAGTTTTGGGGGAGCTCATAACTTTCTTTCCAGAGTTTAGCGTTAATCTCAGATGGCATTATGTATCTTGCTAGTCCTCCAAAGTCAAAAAATTTGATAATGTCAGTTACAGCATATGGAAACAGGATGTGTGAGATTTTCTGGGTGCTTGCAATTTCATGTCTACCAATGTATTCTTCTAAAGCATCCAGGTTTTTTTTTGCTTCTGTGTAGTTTGCAGCATTGCTCATCATAAGCCAGTTTTCGTGGTTTCTGCATTGTGCGAAAATCTTTGGATTTATCTCTTTTAGTTTACTCAGAAATAATTCCCTTGTCTTCTCTGAGGAATTTGGGTCAAATTTTCCATAAGAGATCACGAGTAACTCGTGTCCCAGTAAGTTGAGCATCGGGAGATAGACAAATCTAAAGAGATTTCGTTCTCTGAGCCTTCGTCTAATTGCAGTCACTGTGCTAGTTGGGATATTCAGTTTGTTAGCGATCTCCTTATCAGTAGCATCAGGATACAATATTAGACCGCACAACGTGCACTTCTCCTTTACTGTCAGTCCCCTCATTTCTACCGCACAACCATATAAAAATACTAAATATAAATTTTTCTATTTCATTGAATTTTCTATAGTTGAAATAACTATATGTGAGGGTTGGAGACAATCCTTTAAATGCAGATTATTTTTTTGTTATGCTGAATAAAAACCAAAAAACATTAATTGGGCAATGCATATACGGTAGCATGCATGTGATAAAGCTTGGTGGTTCTGTCATCACAGACAAGAAAAGATATCGTAGGTTCAGGCGCAAAATTGTAGAAAAAATAGCAAGCGAGATAAAAAGAGCAACTGATGCCGATGAAAAAATCATGATAGTTCATGGTGCTGGCTCCTTCGGACACATAAAGGCAAAGGAGTATCAACTCCAATTTGGCAGAAATCTGAAAATTAGGAACCAGAATTTCGGGTTTGCTACGGTACATCATGATGTGCGAACGCTCAACCATCGTGTGATGGAAACTCTCATGAGGGTCGGTGTACCAGCAATCTCCCTGCCTCCTCTAGCCACAGCCCTCAATTCTGGTGGCACTCTCAAATCACTAGATGTGAGAAAGTTTGAGGAGTCACTTGCGAATTCCCTTCTGCCAGTAACTTTTGGAGATGTAGTGTTTGATGAAAAAATGGGTTTCAGTATCTGTTCAGGTGACGACCTCACATTATGTCTTGCAGCCCATTTTAAGCCAGAGAGAGTGATATTCGTATGTGATGTTCCAGGCGTCTATGCAGATTATCCTCCAAAAAAAGGTACAGCGATTCTAGAGGAGATATCCCCAGATTTTCTTGGTAACCTCAAAGCTGCCAACCCAGAAATTGATGTGACTGGCGGGATTTTTGGCAAAGTTCAGAAGTGTTTTGAGTTCTTGAAAACAAAAGAGAATGTAGAGATATGGATAATCTCGGGTAGAGATTTTGTCAACCTTAGAAATGCACTTATAGGAAAAGACATTCATGGAACTAAGGTTGTGATAAAATGACCGCACAAAAAAGAAAGTTGGAGCATCTGGAAATATGCCTTCGTGAAAATGTGGAGGCGCAGCATAACTACTGGGATGACATTACTTTTGAGCATAATGCATTGCCAGAAATTGACTATGATGATATCTCACTAGAAACGAAGTTTCTTGGAAAAAAACTAGAGATGCCCGTAATAATAAACGCAATCACTGGTGGAATCCCAGAAGCTGAGAAGTATAATGGAAGATTTGCATCGGCTGCAGAAAAATTCGGGATTGGAATGGGTGTGGGAAGTCAGAGACCTGCATTTGAGGGCGGCGATGTGAAGTCCTACGAGATACTTAAAGCCCATAAAATTCCTCTGAAAATAGCCAATCTAGGTGCACCACAACTTATTCCGCAGAAGAAAGGTGGACATGTATTTACTGTTGAGGATGGAAAGAAAGCAATTGAGATGATTGATGGTGATGTTTTAGCAATCCACCTTAACTTTCTGCAGGAAGTTGTGCAGCGCGAAGGCGACAAAAATGCCAAGGGTTGTCTTGCAAAAATCAAGGAATTTGCATCAGCAATGCCAGTAATGGTAAAAGAAACTGGTGCGGGAATTTCGCGTGGAACTGCTGAAAAACTAAGGGCTGCGGGAGTGAAAGCAATAGACATTTCTGGTTTGAGCGGCACGAGTTTTGCGAAGGTAGAGCAGTACAGGGCTGTGCTTCAGAAGGATTACCTTCATGCGGTTCTCGGCACCACTCTTGGTGAATGGGGAATTCCCTCTCCAGTGTGCGTGCTCAAATCAAGGGTGAAAGGTTTACCACTCGTTGCCAGTGGAGGGATAAGAAACGGAATGGATGTAGCAAGGGCAATTGCACTTGGTGCAGATGCGGTAGGCATTGCGGGAGCTCTGTTGAAACCCGCACATGATAGCCAGCAGAAACTAGAGCGGAAGCTTGAAGCAATCAGGGAAGAGTTGAAGGCAGTAATGTTTTTGCTTGGTGTGAAGAACATCGAAGAACTGAAGAAGGTTCCCTGCATTATTGTTGGTAAAACAAAGGAGTATCTGGAGGAGTGAGGAATGAATGACATTTCTGAATTGCCTGAAATCCTTGAGCGCAGAGAGAAGATAGATGTAGCAATAAAGGAAATTCTCGGACATGGAGAATATGAGCCGTTGCTGAAAGGAATGCAGCGTTATCCATTTGCAGGCGGGAAACGCTGGCGACCCGTGTTTGCAATGCTCACTGCTGACTGCATTGCAGGTGCTGGAGACAAGGCAATGCTCTTTGGGATTGCTCTTGAACTAATCCATAACTTCACGCTTGTGCATGACGATATCATGGACATGGCTGAAACAAGAAGAAAAATAAAGTGCATTCACGCTGACAAAACCATTCATCCCGATGAACATTATCGCCTTGCCTATGCCATAGATGTTGGCGATGCCCTCTTCGCAAAAGGATTTGAGGTGCTGGAGAGCGTGGATGCAAGTGATGCGATCGTGCGGCGACTGGTAAGAGAGACCGCAAAAATGGTGCTGGGAATCGCAGAGGGACAGCAGATGGACATGGACTTTGCCCAGCGATACAACATCAGTGAAGAGGAGTATCTGAAGATGATAGAGAAAAAAACTGCACTGATGTTCAGGACTGCGGCAATGGGCGGTGCAATCGTTGCAGATGGCACCGAGAAGCAGATAGAAAGTTGTGCTGAATTTGGAAGATTGGTGGGCATAGGTTTCCAGATTGCAGATGATATAATCGACCTGCTTGGCAATCCAGAAATAACTGGAAAGGCAAGGGGAGGAGATATCAAAGAAGGGAAGCGGACGCTTATTGTGGTTCATGCACTTGCAAATGCAAGCGAGAGCCAGAAAAAGAAGATTGTCTCCTGCCTTGGAAACAGATTTGCAACGCCAGAGGAAATTGAGGGCTGCATAGACATTCTCAAAACCACAGGCTCCATAAAGTATGCAGAGAAAGTTGCTGTTGAGTTTTCACTCAAAGCAAAGGAGTGCCTCAAAGTGTTACCTAACAACAGGGAACGAGAGATTCTAAACATGTTTGCGGATTTCATGGTGCATAGAATAAAGTGAATAAATTTATTGTATGCAGAAACTCTACATCCCCTTCGGTTTTGCCCAATTCGGTTATGCAATTTTCTCAAATACCCTTCCACTCCTAGTGCTGCTTGCACTTGGACTAGGGGCGAGAGAAGTTGGGTTCTTGAACATGTTTGTTTCTCTTTTTTCAATGTTGGGCATTGTCTACTGGGGCATGTGGATTGACAGACATGAGGCACGCAGGGCCCCTGCAATTCTTGGATTCTGTTGTGTTGCAACTGCTACAATAATTGGAATTTTCAGTGATAGCTTCTATTGGTTGATTATAGCATCAGCCCTCCTCGGCTTCTTCTTCAGTGTTTTTGGATTGTTGGGAAGTACACTGGTAGCTCAAACAAAGGCAGGCAAGTACAGAGACAGATTGAAAAATTACAATATTGTGATATCTACCAGCACGCTCATAGCCCTTGCGTTTGCAGCCCTTTTACTCAATGTATTTGACGATGAATTCGGACTTCGCCTTCTGCTTCTGATTGTGTTTGCTGCCTTTGCACTAGGTCTCGGGCTTTCAACATATCTTCCTGATAAAGCACCACATAAACCGATGCTTTCCAAGTCGGAACTTGTGAAAATAAACACTGGGATATATGAACGGCTCCACTATCTGCCTTCGAAGATTGCTACAAAACTGAAGTTTGCGAGTGTTGACAAGAGAATTTACTGGTTATGCTTGGGCTTTTCGCTCATGCTTTTCGGGTTTGCAGCTTTTAACACTACCCTTCCTGTTTTTCTGATCAAGAGCGGTGTCTCAGGAACTGGAATTTTTGCTGTACATCTAAGCAGTGCATTCGCATGTACGCTTGGCTATTTGATTGTAAGTCAAACCAGAGCAGACAAACTTTTGAAAATTGCCACTGCACTCAGAATTGGGATTATCTCCAGCTTTGCCTTTATTTTTTTCTTACCCTCCGCCTCGCTTGTTTTACTCACAGCAATAGTTCTAAATGGCCTGATGGGATTAGGATGGGCAGGCATTTCCTCTGCAAGTGTGAGAATGGTGATGCGATTTGCAGAGAGTTATCACACTGGAAGTGCAATGGGTGTCTACCACCTCTCCCTTTCCGCAGGTATGGCTGCAGGGGCACTGGTCGGGGGGCTTCTTTTTGCATCCATGAGTATAATGGCATATCCACTATTTGCCATCGTTGCGGTCAACGGACTTATGCTCTCGATTTTCTGGTATAAAGCGTCCTGAAAATTTCCTGTCAAGGATGTTGTGAATGATAGTAATGCATTGCTCTGAGTAGAGGGAGAGCGGCGAGATGCTGAGTTTGGCTTTTGCGTACTTCAGCACAATTGTCTCTTCTTCCGGCGTCAAATCCTTGTGGTCACCAAGCACAAACAGTATTTCCTCGTCTGGGAACTCAAAATTTCCTGCTGGAAACCCCTCCTCCTTCAGATAGTACACATTTTTCTCCCCGGCCAGAATGGTTTCCAGGTTCGTGGTGCACACCTCCACACCTGGTGAACTTTCCATTGCCACATTTTTGTATTTCAACATCGCATTTCTGAGGAGAGCAGCAGTGCTCCGCTCATCTGGGTTTAGGTATTTTACATTGTTGCCACTAACTCTAATGGTTAATCCATTTCTGGGTCCCTTGCAGAAAAACAGAATGACCTCTGCATCCTTCCTTATGCCATATGAAATTAACAAGCTTGCAACTACGCATCTTGCTGCAACATCGATTCTTCCGCCAGAACCTGGTAAATCATCAAGCGTGAAAGCACCATCTGTGCTTGCATCATGGCAGAGTATCAGAAACTTTCGCTTCAGCATCTCTAGTAACCTCTCCAATCTTTTCATCTTTTGAGAGTGCAATTTCTAGAAATCCGTTGGCTTTCTTTGACTTTCCTTTCTTCTTCAGCACTAGATACTTGCCATACCAACCGAGTCCAGATTCGGGATAGGCACCAGTAAGGTAGTCAAAGCAGAAATCTGCCTGCCAGAGTTGGTTGAGGTAAAGATGACAGAGCCCTTTTCTGTACCAGATTTCCAGATTTTCGCGGTTCTTTACATAAAAAGTATAGCAAGGCAGTGCCGCAGCATACATTTTCTTCCGGAAGTAGTAATCTCCAAGCAAAGCGATGGCATCAGGGTCTTTTTGTGGCAACTCAAGAATGAGCTTCGCAATTTCGCTCAACCCTGATTCATAGAGGATTTTGAGTTTTTCCACTGCAAAATCTATGTCACCAGTTTTCTGAAACATTTCATCGCAGGTCTTTAATGCCATTTCTTTCTCGCCTATCTCACGATAACTTCTGGCAAGCAGGAGAGCTACATTCTTTGGCAATTCCTTTCGCATTCCAAAGAGTTCAATGATTTTAGCGTACTGCTCTTTGTCAAAAAGATTTGCAGCCAAATTCTCTGCTACTTGAGGCACAAAATCAATGCTGAGAATTTCCATCTCTACATTTATGGCATCATCATATTTTCCTAATTTCATCAAAATTTTCTCCAAAACCTTCAGGTTGTCAATATCTCTCTCAAATTTGAGCAAGGCCTGAGCAGCCTTCAATCCTGTCTGGAGCATATCAAGTGCCTCTGCCTCTCTGCCCATCGCTCCAAGAATTTCTGCCTTCATCAAATATGCTTCAGGATACTCTGGGTTAAGGATAAGGGCATTTTCTATGGCTGCAAGTGCCTCTTCCCTTTCACCCAGTGCGAGATAGATGTCTGCCAGTGCATACCAGGCATGGTCATAGTTCGGGTTGAGTGCAAGTGAAATTTCAACAAATTTCAGTCCTTCCTCTGATTTACCAAGCTTGTGCAGGGCGTAGCCCTTTGCATAATATGCATAGTCAAATTTCGGATTGAGTTCAATTGCTTTCTCGTGATACTTTATGCTCTTATCATGCATTCCCATTTTGTCCAGTGCATTCCCTATATTGTTCCATGCAATTTCGTATTCCGGATTAACTTCAAGTGCGTTCACGAAGAAGGGGATGCTTTCTTTAAATCTCTTCAGGTTGTAGAGAGCATTGCCTAAGTTGTTCCAGAGCACTTCGTCATGCGGGTCGAGTTTGATAGCTCGTTGATAGCACTCCACCGCTTTCTCAAGTTTTCCCATTCCGTGGTAGGTGTAGCCCTTGTTGTACCACGCATGCTTGTACTCTGGATTTATCTGGAGAGCACGGTCGTAGCAGTTTAATGCCTCATCATAGAAACCAAGTACGAAGTAGGTGAATCCTAGATTGTTCCAGGTTTCGGCAATTCCATCATTCAACTCAATTGCTTTTTGGTAGGCCTCTATGGCTTTCTCGTATTCCTCAATAGAAAAGTAAAGTCCACCGATGCTATTGTAGGCTTCTACGCTCTCTGGATCAATCAAAAGTGCATTCTCATAGCATGCAAGGGCAGCATCAAACTGTCCCAAATCCTCTAGCATCTGACCTTTTTTGAGCCAGCCATTGACACTCTTCGGATTCATTTCAATTAGTTTGTCAATGACCTCTATCGCTCCCTTCACATCTCCCATTAGAAACCTTGTGCTTGCCTCATCGTAGAACGCTGCCTCATACTTTGGATTGAGAGTGTAGGCCTTACGATAGCATTCAATTGCACCAAGGTATTCTCCTAGATAAGAGAGAGCATTACCCTTGTTGTACCATGCCACTTCATACTTTGGATTTAGTTCAAGGGCTTTGTCGTAGCACCTGATTGCCTCTAAATGCCTGCCCATCGCGTTCAGTGTAACCCCCTTGTTATTGTGAGCAACTGCATTCTTTGGGTCTATTTCAATTGCCATGTTGTAGTATTTAATGGCATCAACATATTTTCCCTCATCTGACAGGGAGTCGCCAGTCATTATGTAAACCATTGCTCTCTGTCTTTCTGTTTTTTCAGCCATACAATTTCCTCGCAATGTTTAGAAAAGCCTCAAATGCTTCAGAGCTGTAGAGAATAAAAAGAACTTCCATAAGGTTCACTGGTTTGAATCCCAAGACCTGGTGAAGCATGAGTTTTGCACATTCTGAGTAATCAAAGCCGCCAACACCAGTGCCAAGAGCTGGAAATGCAATTGATTGCAGCTTTAGGTCCTCTGCCATTTTCAGTGCGTTAGCTGTTGCTGTGGCAATTTTTTCCGCATCTGTTACAAGGTCCTGACCCATAACTGCAGCGTGAATCACATACCTTGCCTTGAGTTTTCCAGCACTAGTATAGACACACTTTCCAACCTCCACAGGACCCTTTTTCACAGCTTCCCTTTCTATCTCTACACCACCTTTGCGTTTTATTGCGCCTGCAACACCACCTCCCATCCAGAAATGGTTGTTCGCAGCATTTACAATTGCATCCACTTCTTCCTCTGTGATGTCTCCTCGCTTTATAATTACTTCTAAGTTGCCAACCACAAATCGGTTTACCTCTTGCATCACCTTGCTATACCCTTCGGTATTTATTAAGATTTCTGGGATTTTAAAAATCGCTTGGCCGTTACTGAAAACTAAAAAATTGAAAAGAAAAGATTTCAGTGTTTTCGTTTTCTGGCAATTGCGACAAGAGCCCCGATAAGGAACATGGCAAAGAGGGGCAATTGCGTGAATTCTGATACTGGACTGCTAAACGGCGACGGGTCACTTGCACTGCTTCCATCAATCGGATAATCGTCTTTCCCATCCCAGTTGCTCCAGTAGTTGCCCTCTGTACCTTTCCCATCCTTTGTGGCAATGTACCACTGATTTCCACCTGCATCATATGCCTGACATCTACCTGTTAGGCCTTTGCCAGCACCGTTGTTAGCTATGAAGTTGTTGTGGTGGATGAGGTTGCCAGTCGCACTTGAACTACTTATGTTTATGCTGTAATTAGAATTCTGTGTAATCCAATTGTAGGTGATAAGGTTATTCTTGCTGGTGGAATTCAGAAAAATTCCAACATTATTCTTTGAAATATTGTTATTTGATAGCGTATTATTGCTCGATTGGTATAGATAAGTGCCGTTAACTGTATTTTCAGAAATATTGTTGTTGATTATCGTATTGTTACTCGATCTATATATGTAAATCCCATGTTCATTGGTTAACACATTGTTAGAGTAGAGAAGATTATGATTGTAATTATTAGTACTTTGGGCAGATAGGTAAATTCCATACTCATTGCTTAACACATTGTTGTTTGTCAGCGTGTTGTTACCGGAGTTGGATAAGTATATGCCTCTTTTTGAGTTTGTGCAAGTATTGTTTTCTATTGTTCCATTTTGAACATTATTCAATGCAATGCCCGAACCGTACGGAGCACTGCCCGAATTACTTGCATTTGTTATATTGCAGTTCCGTATCACGAAATAGACATCCGTGTTCTCAATCCAGATTCCATAACTCCCACCATTTGCGTTTATCTCATAGCCATCAATAATGTAGGGATTGTTTTGTGTCCCATCTCCAGGCCAGCTTTCAGCTGTTGCCTTTGCAGCAAAATCTGCATTCCCGTTTATGTGAATCGGTGCATGCGGTGTGCCTTTTGGTTGTATTTCCCCAGATGCTCTTATCCCTCCGTGGTAACTGAATATCACACTTGTCGTGTCCTTTCCAATCCAGTCGCTCATTGTCACTGTGTATGTGGTAATCTGTCCATCTGCAAACGGTATGCCAAGCTCAAGTTCCCCTGCTGCACAAGCAACTGTCAAGCTTGCACTCAATCCTGTGCTCTCACTCCAAACCATTGCCTGTATATCTTTCTCCAACACCTTCTTGCTGAGAACTACACCATCTTTACCCACAACTTGGATCGAATACTCCTTCCCCACTGCACTCACTGTAAAGTTGATGTAAAGGTAATCGTAAATGTCCACCTCTTCAATTGGTGTAGGTGTGCCACTCTGACCTCCACCTGCTACTCCTCGATACACCTGTGTCAACCCTGCCATTATTTTATCACCATAGACCTTTGCATAGAAGTACACATTGTTTGTGTCGTTCGTGTACTTTGTTGCATTTATGTCTATGTTTGAATTCGCTGGTAGAGTCGTTGGAATCATAGCCACATCTCCCGTAGGGTCATCATGTCCCTGAATTCCTGCCCAATCTCCAAATGCTCCATCGATTATTATTCCTGTGGGTGCACCAACATACACCACTTTACTTTCCCCATAAACCTTTACAGTGCCTTCAACTGTGGCACCAGCAACCTTCAATCCAATTGAATTGTTAGCAATTCCACTCACATCTGCAACGACCTTAAAAGTAAGGTCTCCAGTCGTACCCACTGCACGATTCAGCGTGGCTGTTGTCTCTATTGCTCCATCACTGAAGCTCGCAGTGCCAAGCTCCGCATTGTTTGCATCAACCACTCTCACATTTAGCACTCCGTTGTAGCCCCCACTTCTCTTCAGCAGAAGTGTCTTGAGTTCCACATCTTTTCCATAAGCCCTTGCATTAACTGTGAGCAAGGTAGCATTGGCATCTGGCTGTACTATCTCGTCCACAATGCCAACCTGTGTGAGTGCCACACCTTTCATTTCTTTGTTGAATGGTATGATACTCTTCCCCGTCTTGCCATCCGCATGCTGTGCTAGAATGTAAACTGTCGGCTCAGCATTTCCAATATCGCTCTTCTTTATCCTACCTTCAAGTGTTCCAATACTTGCCTTTGCTTCAATTGAACCCTTTGGTGCCCATTTCCAGCTTGTGCCATCGCCCTGATATTCGGAAAGCGATGTAGAAACCACATTTCCCTCACTACCAGAAATCTCAACCTTGTACTTTGCATTTATTCCATCAAATCTATAGCCAGCTTGTCCTGTATCTAGAAACAGCAAAACGGTGTCCCTTTGATTCCCACTGCTCTCAAACACTGCACGAGGGCTTTGCACTTGCAGATAGAAATACACATACTTTTCATCTACATCGATCGCATACTTCGTTATTGGCACATCCATTCCAGTTGGCACCTGCTCTATTGATGCCTTACCAGCCCAATCATCTAGATTTCCATCTATCTTTATTCCTGCCTCTGTATAGAGAAGGATTGCTGCAGGAGGGATAGCAAGCAAGAGGAATACAATCAGTGCGATTGCCGTTCTCTTTCCAGCTTCGGTCTCTCGTTTTGGGACAACACCTTTACTTTCTCGCATCCCATTGACTTTTCCATTGATCCTGCCATTAATTCTTCCATCTTTCCGTCCGTTTACCTTACCTTCCCTAGGAGTTTTCGGTGCGGGCTGAATTTTTGGTTTTTTTGCGACCTTCTTTTCTAGTACATCTATCTCTTTTGAAATTTCATTTAATTCTTTCTCCATTCTGTCAATGCTCGCACCAGCAACAATCTTATTCATCAGCTGCTCCACATAATCTAGTTTTGCAGGGTTTTTTATATGTGAACGAATTTCAAGGGCTTCCTTCTCAAAACCAGTAACATCTAATTCATCAAGCTGTGCCTCGATACTCTTTAATTTTTCTATTTTTGCCACATATTCCTCGTAGGCCTTCAAGAAGGCATCCTTTCCCTTCTCCTTCTCTCCAATCACATCCTCAATTGGGTAACCCTCAAATTTATACTTGAGCAATTTTTCAGCAATTTCTTCCACAGGGCTCCGCTCAAGTCGGATCTTACTCAGAAATTCCTTAGCAACTTTTGCTACCGAGGTGTTCTCACTCGTGGCAATTAGATGTTCAAGTACCTCGCTCATTTCTGCCCTCGCCCTTTCCACTCCAGATTTTTCCTTGGCTGTTTCGTAGACCGCATACAGGAATCCAAGCAAGGTCTCTTCCACATCTTTAATTTCCCCCTTCAGGGTTACTTCATAGTCAGGCGTTACTCCGATTTTTGCTAGTTCTCTGTACTTTCTCTTGTACCTCCCTAAAGAGTCCATGAGTAAGGAGATTTCCACATCCTGCTTTATCCGGATGAGTATTTCAGTAAAGAGTTCATTTATTGGTTTGTCCTCTTTCTCAGCCATTCTCTCACAGCATTGCATATACGCTCTTAATATTTATGGATATTGATACTGAGACGGAAAAACCTTTTATCACGATTTCTTTTTTCTCTTGCCCTCAGGGGCTGGAAATGAGGATTGGGCTGGAATGCCTAAGGTGATTCTTTTTCCCGTGCTGAGGGTACACTTCTAGTATACCATTCTAGCAACTTCACGAGTTGGCAGAATTCCTTCACCTCCTGAATTTTTTCGTAAAATTCAGGTGACTTCCTGAAGGTTTTGAAATACCAGTAAATATGCTGACGAAACTTTTTCAGTGCTGTCGTGCCATTTATTTCGCAGAATTTTCGAGCATGTTCTAGCAAGTCCGATAGAATCTCGTTCTTCGTTGGCTCATGAAAGGTTTCATCATTCACCGCTTTTATACATTGACTTGGAAAATAAGGTCGCCCCATCATTCCCCTCGCTACCATCACTGCATTGCAACCCGTTTTTTTCAGCATTTCAACTGCTTTTCCAGGTGCGAAAATGTTACCATTGCCCACAATAACTGTGCCTAAAATTTTTTTCAAACTGGCTATAGCGTCAAAATCTACATCACCGCTGAAACCTGCTTTTGCAGTTCTTCCATGAACTGTAACAAATGCGAGGTCACAATCTGCAATGGCCTCGAAAAAATCCGGCTGAAAGTTATCCCAACCGATTCTAGTTTTCACACTTACTGGGACTGAAACATTCCTTACGATTTCCTTTATCAGTTGCCTTGCAAATTCTGGCTTTTTAAGTAGGGCGGCACCGGCTCCCTGCTTGGTTATAATTCTTCTCGCACAGCCCATGTTGATGTCTATGATGTCTGCACCAAGCCTTTCCGCAATTTTTGCCGCTTCTACCATTCTTCTAATGTCAGCACCATATATCTGCAACCCAATTGGATGGTCCCATTCATAGATTCTAGCAGAAAGTAACGCAGGATTGTGCACTAGTGCATGGGCACTGCACATTTCTGTAAACACCAGGGTGTCCGTATACTTGCGTATCATGTATCGGAAGTCAGGTGAAGTGACTGCAGCCATCGGTGCACAGATTACCCTTCTTCTAAGAAAATTCAACATGTTCAAAAGAACTGGTCGAGTGAAGTTTGCATACACATGGCCTTTCTCGCCGCAACGAATGATAGCGCTTTTCTTACGCGGTCTTCCGAAAATTCAAACTCCTCGCACAGCATTTCTATAATTTTCTCAGTATCAGGCAACGACCATTTGAGGTTGTAGTTATTCACAATATCTGGCTGTAAAAAAATCTTTCTTGCATCTTCATAGCCAGGCACATCTATTTTCTTTACCTCAATCACTTTCTCTATCGTTCCATACTCCTTTATCAATTTCAGAGCTTTTTTCGCCCCAATGCCCTTAACACCCTCGTTAAAATCAGTTCCAACCAGAATTCCAATGTCAATGAGCTGTTCTCTGGTAATTCCATTTTTCTGGAGCACATCGTTGAGTAGGATTATCTCTGGCTTTATATCCACAAATTCTTTTTTCCTTGGCAATTTTCTTTTGCCAGAGATTGCGAGATTCCTAACTAGAGCTGGGCTTCCAAAAAGAAGGGAATCAAAGTCCTGAGACGCACTGTAATTTGCATCGCCCCGCTGCACAATGTAACTTGCTTGCGCTTCGCCATCTCTCGGGGCATCAATCCAAGGGATACCCATATATCCTAGCAATCGCTTTGCCTGACTTACCATTTCCTTTGTTAAATGAGAGGTCTGCTGTGCCTTTGATTTTGCCATCTCCAGGTCTCCCTCTTCTAGCGCCTTTTTCCATTCTTCCATCGCCTTCTCCTTTGCGGCGACTCTTCCCTCTATTGTCCTCATTTTTTGAGGATAGGGCTCCCCATCGAAGACGAAAATAGGTTTAATCCCAATCTCCAGAAAATTTGCAGTTCTGTAGAAAAGCCCTGATAAATGAGATGTTACTCTTCCCTGTTTGTCCATCAGTAGTGTTCCATCGGGCTGTCGAATTATAGCAAGAAACTGGTAGAGGGTGTTGTAACCATCAATTGCAATTATTTTGCCAGAGAAATCTTCCAGTGTCGCCTGGTTAGCCTCAACAATTGATACAATGTCCACGCCCATATTGGCTGCAAGGTAGATGGAATATTTAAAGTTAGTTCAACGCATTTTAAACTCCAATTGGTGCAGTATCTAGGAACTTGTATTCCTTTGCTTTTGCGAGTTCTTCTTCCAGCACCTTTGCAAGCCGTTTCACACCTACAGGAATGTCTTCATCTTTTGGATGGGTGAAGTTCAACCGCATGCAGTTCTTTCCACTTCCATCTACATAGAACCCATTGCCTGGCACAAACGCAACTTTCTGTACGAGTGCCTCCTTCAATATCTCCCGCGTGTCCGTTTTCCCCGCATTCGGCAAACTGCACCACAAGAACATGCCTCCTTCTGGCTCTGTCCACTTCACACTCTTTGGGAAATATTTATTCATTGCCTCAAGCATGATTTTCATTTTTCTACCGTATAATTCCTTAATTTTCGGAATATGCTTATCAATGTAGCCTCTTGCCATATACTCATACGCAATATACTGATTGAATGTGCTCGTGCAGAGGTCAGTTGCCTGCTTTGCAATTGTCAGCTTTCTTATGATTTCTGGGTCTGCAATGACCCAACCAACTCGTAGCCCCGGTGTGAGAATCTTCGAAAATGTGCTTGTGTAAATCACTCTTCCTTCATCATCAAATGCTTTTATCGGCTTTAAATCGGTACCCACATACCTGAGCTCGCTGTATGGATCGTCCTCAACGATAAGTAAATCGTAGTCCTTTGCAATGTCTAGCATCTCCTTCCTTCGCTTTTCTGGCATTGTTACACCAGCAGGATTATGGAATGTTGGCAAGGCGTAGATGAACTTTATGTTACCCCCGTGCCTGTGAATTGCATGAATTTTCTCTCTTAGCACATCTGTTAGCACACCTTGGCTATCCATCGGCGTTTGTTCCACCTTACCTTCATAGCTTAAAAATGCACTCAATCCGGCAAGGTAGCTTGGTGCACTTGCTATTACTATGTCCTTTCTGTTCAGAAATACCTTTGCAACAAGGTCTAATGCCTGCTGGCTACCTGTCACCACGAGCACATCGGTATCTTCGCAATGAATTCCTTTTTTTGCCATCCTTTCTGAGATTTTTTGGCGAAGTGGTTTTATTCCTTCAGTGGGACCATATTGGAGGGCAGACGCTGCGTCCTTTTCTACCACATCCATGACTATTTTCCTTATCTCCTCAGATGGAAACGCCTGTGGGTTTGGTAACCCGCCTGCAAAAGAAATGATGTCATGCTGCTGGACAAGTTTCAAAAGTTCCCTTATATCAGACGCTTTCATTTGCTGCGCCCTATGGGAAAATAGTTCCTGAAATCTGTCACCCATTTCTTACACCATTAATCAGAAAGGCATAAGAATATATACGGTTTTTGGTAGGGTTTGGACGGATTTTCAGCGCTGCTTAGGTTACTTTTCGTCTTCTACAATGGTCTCAAAGACGGTGCATGTGAGCGTTCTAGCTACGCCAGGAATTGCCCTGATTTTATCAATTATCAGTTTCCCGATATCTTCTATGGTGGCCGCCCTCACCTTTAGCAGAATGTCCCATTCGCCAGCAATCAAATGCACTTCCTCCACACCAGAAATTTTCGCAATTTTTTCTGCCACTTCTCGTTGAGAATAGCCAACACCAGGCATGAATGAAACCAGCACAAAGGCAGCAGTCCCTCTTCCCAACAATCTGTGGTTCACAATCACAGTGTATTTCTGGATGATTTCCTGCTCTCTCATTCTAGCAATTCTTTCCTGCACTGTTGTTCTGGGTAGCCCGAGCTTATCAGCGATTTTTGTCACTGGCATTGAGGCGTCCTCTACGAGAATGCGAAGAATTTTGGCATCCATCTCATCAAACTTTATTCCGCCCATGTCCGTCATAATGCCTAAAAATATTTAAATTTTTCCAAATAATGCCGTAAAATTGCCAACAAATAAAACAAAACGCTTATAAACATGGATGTCGTGCAGACAAATTGAGGTGTAAAAATGGCACTGAGGACCATAGAAGAGATTGTGGCAAGAAGGCGGATGTGCGAAGTTATGGAAGTCCAGACGGAGGTAATCCACACACTAACTGAGTCTTTCAAGGAAAACGGATTCCGATGGATGCTGCCAGTGATGCTGAGCTTTGTTACGGACCCTTTGTGGCCAGAGCCATCGAGCACTCAGATAACGGCACCGGAAGTTGAGATTTATGGCAAAAAAATGAAGTTGATGCACAGTATGATACTGCACAAGCAGATTGCAGTGAGCATGGGGCTGGATAAAATTTTCATTCTCTCTCCGAACATAAGAATTGAGCGGCCCGAGAGGGACGATGGGCACCATGCATATGAGTTCACCCAGCTTGATTTTGAGATTGCTTATGGAAAAATGGGCGATGTGATGCGGTTTGTTGAGGAAGCAGTTTGCAGAACTGCAGAAGCAGTCCGAAAAACTGTCTGGGAGCGATTTGAGCGAGAGATTCCTGTTTTCCAGCGTCCTTTTAAGGTTTATACTATGGAGGAGGTAGTGAAAGAATACGGAAATGATAGAGAGTTGAGTAGGGTCTCAACCCAGCCATTCTGGATAACTGACATTTCAAGGGAGTTCTATGACAAAGAGGATGAGGTAAAACCAGGGCATACGCTTAACTACGACCTTGTGATGCCAGAGGGTTATGGAGAGGTGCTTTCAGGTGGCGAAAGAGAACACGAGTATGAGAAAATAATTGCAAAACTCCAAAGGTCAAACCTCTCCCCCACAAACTTCTGGCCATATCTTGAGATTGCAAGAAAAGGATTGTTGAAACCTTCTGCTGGTGCAGGAATCGGGATTGAGCGACTTGTGAGATACTTCACAGGGATGCCTCATATTGAGGATGTGCAGGTGTTCCCAAGAGTGCCTGGTGTGCCAGCAGTTGTGTGATTTATTCTTACTTTTCTAAAACTTAAATTTTTTTCGATGCCAGATTATGGAAAGATTTAAATATTGGTGTTTTAATAATAACTATGGGTGTATCAATATGTGCGGCCAACTAAAAGATGAAGAAATGGAGATGGTTTCCGCTTTAATAAAAGCGAATATTTCCAAAAATGTTGCAAAGTGTTTGGTGCACCTAGCACTTAATGGTGAATCTTCATCTAGAGACATAGAAAATAGAATGGATATGAGACAGCCAGAGGTTTCAATAGGCATCCAGGAACTTAGAAAGCTTAATTGGGTGATCAAATTTGAGAGAAGGAAAGAAGGTAAAGGGAGGCCTATTCACACATACAAGATGATAGTCCCATTTGAAAAGGTGGTAGAGTACATTGAACAAAAAGAAAAGGAGAGAATCAAACAGATAAATGAAAACCTGGAAAAAATAAAGCGTCTCGCTAAGAATTTCAAGTAGTCCTGCTAGTTTCTATCTCCCTTATTTTTCCATTTTCGTCACCTACTATTACGAGCGTTGCAATCCCACAGAAGAGTCCTGATTCTATGACGCCTGTCATCGACTTTATTTCTCTCTCAATTGCCTCTGGCTCTTCAATTCTCTCGAATTTACAGTCAAGAATGTAATTTTCACTGTCCGTCGAGTAAATCTCACCACATTTTCTCCGCAGTTCTGCTCTGCAACCAAATTTTGTTTCTAGAATCTGCTTAGTTTTTTTCCAGCCGTATGGCACTACCTCAATGGGCACTGGTGTTTTCTCGCCCAGAACTTTCACAAGTTTGGAGGAATCAACGACTATACACTCTTTTCTGCTCATTTTAGCCACAATTTTTTCCCAGAGAAGAGCACCGCCCATTCCCTTTATAAGATCCAATTTTGGCGAAACTTCATCTGCACCATCAACCGTCAAGTCGATCTCAGTGTATTCTTCTATTTCTATCAGTTTGAGCCCGAGGGCTCTGGCAAGTGCAGCAGTTTTCTGGGAGGTAGGTATGCATCTGACATCTATTTTTTCAGAACTCACCCGTTCGGCTAATTTTCTCACAAAGATTTCCGCTGTGGAACCAGTTCCCAGCCCAACAACCATTCCGTTCTGCACAAGTCCTAGTGCCCTCTCTGCAGCAGCGATTTTCCCAATTGCTGCTTTCTCACCTGTTTGCGACTTTTCCGCTTCCATGTAGGGAGGATGCAAAAGTATAATTTATCTGTTGCGTATGCGGGTGCGGTGATACAATGAGCTTGAAAATTCCAGATAGATATATGAATGACGAGATCGCTGAGGAAATGTTTGGAAATGTGCTATTTGTCCGTGACCAGATCGCTCAGCATCACAAGTGGTTTGAGAACTCACTGCCAATGATTGCATCTGAAAACCTGATATCCCCACTTGCTAGAGAAATGCTTATTTCAGATTTTTGTGATAGATATGCAGAAGGACTTCCAGGTGCTAGATACTATCAGGGTAATATCTATGTGGATAGGGTGGAATTGAAGGCGATAGAACTGGCAAAGAAGCTTTTCAAATGCGAGCATGCGGATGTGAGGCCTACATCTGGCACTGTCGCAAACCTCGCAGTGCTATTCGCATTCACAAAGCCTGGAGACCAGATCACAGTTCCCAATGTTTCCGACGGTGCCCATATAAGCAGTGCTAAGTTTGGAGCAGTTGGTGTTCGTGGTGTTACTGGTGTTCCTTACCCATTCAATGTGAAGGACATGTGCATTGATGTGGATGGAGCTGAAAAGGTGATAAGGGAGACAAAGCCGAAGCTGGCACTTTTCGGGATGTCTGTTTTTCTGTTCCCAGCACCACTCAAGGAGCTGAAGCCGGTGCTAGATGAAGTCGGTGCGGTTGTCTGGTATGATGCCGCCCATGTGCTGGGTTTGATTGCAGGGGGAAAATTCCAGGACCCATTAAGAGAGGGCGCCCATGTGATGACCGCAAGCACCCACAAGACGCTCCCAGGACCTCAGCATGGCATCATTCTTGCGAATCCAAAAGATGAAAAAATGAAGAACAAGCTCACCTATGCAGTATTCCCGGGTGTGACAAGCAACCATCACCTGCATGCAATGGCGTCTCTCTGTATTTCCCTTGCTGAACACATCGTCTTTGGAAGAGAGTATGCTGACCAAATCGTGAGAAACGCAAAGGCACTTGGACAGGCGATGCATGAGCTTGGTTTTGATGTGCTATGTGCCCATAAGGGCTTTACAGAATCTCACACACTGGCTATTGATGTTTCGAAGATTGGTGGAGGCACGGTGTGTGTGGAAGCAATGGAAAAAGCCAACATAATTGCCAACAAGAATTTGCTGCCTTGGGATGATGTGAATGCTGCTTTGAATCCATCTGGCATACGGCTCGGTGTTCAGGAACTTACAAGAATCGGAATGCGGGAAAGCGAGATGAAAGAGGTTGCGTATCTGCTGAAGAAAATCTGCATTGACAAGAAAGACCCAGAAGAGGTAAAGAAGGAGGTTATCGAACTCAAATCACAGTTCAAGACAATCAAATACTGCTTTGCAGAGGATGTGGAGGCATATAAACACTACAAACTCCTATAAGCAACATCAGTCTATTTGTATGGAGATAGCATAGAACCTGCAAATGAAAAAGTGCTAATTCTAATCAATTTAAAACAAATATCGAATTACAAATCGTTATTTACCGAATGGTGGAGGGTAAGTTTATAATATAGATAATTACCTCTAAACATAAATAAAAAAGACACAGGGAGGTGGAATAAATGGAAGATAAGCAGGCAAAAAATAAAGTCCCAGATGCAATGGTAATTGTTACTGTTATTTTGATAATAGGAACGATAGTAAGTTATGTAGTAATAATTAGCATGTTAACAGGTGGACCCACCCCTCCGCCGCTAGACCTTTATGCAAGTGTGAGCGATTCTCACAATGTGAATGTGATTGTGGCATCCGCCCCTTCAAACGCACCTCTAGCTGGCTCCAGAATATCTGTTGTTAACAACACAACGGGGCACGAGTTTTGTCCCCAGAATGTGGTGGTATTGAGAAACAACAACATCGTGGCTAGTGGTGTTCCGTTGATTACAACCGATTCGAAATTAAGTTGGTATGCAGGTGATGTAATTCTCCTTTCTTTCATCCCAGATATATATGTGTCTGTCGGAGATGAAGTCCATATTACTGGCTCTGGTTTCGCCCACAGCATGGCAAAGATAACTGCATAATTACCATAACCTCAATCTGGCAAGCTCAGACAAAAAGTGAAAAGCAAACGCGGAGGTCTATAAAAAATAAAATAAATTTGTGCAGGAAAGGGGGTAAGAAATGGGTTGGCAGAGGTATCACATTCCTGCACCATCATCGTCAGTGATTAATTGGTCTCGAGTTTTCCTTTCGAGTATTTATACAATCTTGCCTTGAGGTCCATTTCTGCATAAAGGCTCCTTCCCTCCTCTACTTTCCAGATTTGCCTGAACACCTCTTCCCTCATCTTCTGGTTGGGAAAGGCATAAAGTTCTCCGTTGTAGATGAGTCCTTTTGTGCCGAACCTGACTATGTGAAGCATATGACCGTGCTTTGTTCCAGATTTCTTTTCCATTGTTTCACACTCCATTATTTTTGGAGAGAGCGAAGCCCAGAGAAGTATTTATATATTTTGCATGTCAACTACATAGAATCAAAAAATATACATAGATGTAAGTATATATCATTCTCATGAAAGAAACATATGTAAAAAAACTCACAAGAACAGGCAGTGGGACTTATGCAATTTACCTTCCCAAGGAATGGATAAGAAAGGTTTTTTCAGATAGAGAGAATGAAAAGGAGTACCTTGTCTCATTAAAAATTCTGGAAAAAGCAGTTCTCATTCTACCACCAGCAAAAAATGTGGAAAACAAGGTTCAGATGGAAAAACCTGACAAACGAGAAACAAAGCAGGCACTGATTTCTGCCTATGTGAATGGGCTCTCCCACTTTACACTGGAAGCAGAGCAGGGGCTGAATGAGGAGAGCATTCTGGAGGCAAGAAATGTGATGCGATTTCTTGACGAGACACTTGTCACAAGCACAGATGAGCATAGAATAGAATTCACTGATAGATTTGTGGAGAAGGAGTTCAACATAGAGGAGGCAATTTCGCTTCTGTTTGACAGGGTGCAGGACGCGATGAATCTTGCCTACGAAGTCCTCACCTACTTTGATTTGAATCCTGAAAGAACAATTCATCTGATGCAGATGCTTGCAGCAATAGAGGACAGGGATATAGACAGAGGCGTTTACCAGATTATTCGCAACCTGTCTAGATTGAATTTTAAGTTTAGGAGCTTCATAGAGTTGAATTATACGGTACTTGTGAACGACATTTTAGAGCGACTTGGTGATTCCTCAATTGGAATTGCAGAGTTGATGTGTGATATTTATGGAATTCCCAGGCCACATCTGAACTATCCCTACGAGATTTTGATGAAAGAGTTTCAGAAACCCAAATTTCCCGAATGCGTGGCTGAATTGAAAGAGGAGTATCTCAGGGCAGTGAGACACTGCATCCAGATTCTGCCAGAAATAAAAGAGTATGTGCAAAATCGCGATGGCAAATCCAGCTTGAAGATGCGGATGGAAATTGCAAGGGAGCGTGTCAACACAGAGAGAAGAATTTTTGAGATACAGGCAAGAATAAAGTTTCCGAAACCCGAGAACATTGAGAGAAATGTGCTTCTTTCCACCCTTCAGGTTGCCCATAGGGTGAGAGAGTTCCAGACAAGGCTTGAAAGTATCTGTGAGCAGACCGCACTATTCTGGTATTCAGTGTAGAAAATCAGGAACAATTTTGAGATTATTCCGTACAAGTTATATATTCTTCTCCTATTTCATGGAGCATGAAAATTCTGTTAGAGGATGTGCTGATTGTCACTCAGAATGCGAATAGGGATATATTTGAGGGAAGCATTTTGATTGAAGATGGTATTATAAGAGAGATATCAAAGCAGAAGATAGACACAGAAACAGATGTTGTGATTTCTGGCAAACTTGCAGCCCTGCCCGGTTTCATCAATCTCCATACTCATGTAGCAATGAGCATTTTTAAAGGAATGGCGGACGATGTTTCGCTTGATAAGTTTCTTGAGATTACATTTGCACTGGATGCCAAAAGAAAGGAGGAAGACATTTATGCGGGTGCCTTGCTTGGAATTGCTGAAATGCTTCGCTCAGGCGTTACCACTTTCGTTGATTTTTACTACAGCGAGGATGTGATTGCCAAAGCAGTTGAGAAATCTGGAATCAGGGGTGTGCTCTGCTGGTGCACGCTAGATGAGCAATTTACAACCCAGAAGGGAAATCCACTCAAAAACGCAGAGAAGTTTATCAGCGATTTCAAAGATAAAGCCCTCACAAAGCCAGGCATTGCAGTTCAGGGCGTCTATGTTGCCTCTGATGAGACATGGCTAAAGGCAAAGGAAATTGCTGAAAAACATGGGACAGTGTGCACATACCATCTGGCAGAAACCAGAAAAGAGGTATATGAGTTTATGAGGGGGAAAAATGAGAGACCCTGTGAGCACCTGGAGAAAATTGGTTTTCTTTCGAAGAACCAGATTGCGGTGCATTGCTGCTATCTCCTCCGCAGAGAAATCAAAATGCTGGCTGAGAAGCGAGTGAGTGTCGCCCATTGTCCTGCATCCAACATGAAACTTGCTTCTGGCATTTCGCCAGTCGCTCCAATGCTTGAAGCAGGAGTAAATGTGGGCTTGGGCACAGATAGCAATGCATCAAATAATTGTCTGGACATTTTGAGGGAGGCAAGAATTGCTGGCTTACTCCAAAAAGTTACCTTTGCGAATCCTGCACTTATACCTGCCCAAACAATTCTGGACATGATTACCATAAATGCTGCCTCAGCTCTCGGGATGGAAAACGAGATTGGCTCTATAGAGGTAGGTAAGAAGGCAGACCTTGTGCTTTTCAATCTAGCCCATCCTTCACTTGCACCCGCAGACAAGGCAAACATTGTTTCGGGGATTGTTTATAGCGCAAGCCAGGCGGCAATAGAGCATGTTATTGTAGATGGAAAGATTCGGATAAAGAATGGAAAGATGGAAGGAGAGCAGGAAATTGTGGAGGCCGCGGAAAATGCCAGGCAAAGATTTCTATGAGTTTTCAAACCTGGCTGACCCAAGGATGCAGGAGGCAATTTTTTGCATCTTTGAAAGACCCTGCATCAGAGTAAGAACGCTTGCTAAACTTTGCCAGATGCCTAAGAGTAGCTTGCATAGAAAACTCGGGAATCTGGAATACTTAGTTGTGCTTCCAAATGGCGGTGTGGTAATTAAAGAGATGGCAGTGGATGTGCCACTTTTTTCAGTTCTTGAAAGAGAGAGTTACTACAAGGTTATTCTAGCATGTAAAAAACCAATGAGCATTGAGAGGCTTGAGAGTTTAACTGGGCGGAACAAAAACTCGCTCTATGGAACATTGAGCAAACTCATAGAACTTGGGATACTGGAGAAAAAGGAAAATTATTTGCTCAGTCAAGGACTACAGGAAAGATACACCAAGCTTTTGGCAACACTTCCTGCATCTCTTGCACTTCTTGAGAGGATTCTAACAGAAGAGAAGATAGAGCACAAAGTGGTGAGCAAAGCTGAGAAAACCTTTGTGGAGTGCTTTGGCAGAAAACGCACACTCATGCCTTATGAGAGGTTACAAGCAATCCTCTAACTACAGCATCATCCTTGCAAAAATTGCAGCATCTCCAAGAATGTTTTTGACCCAGGCATACTCGTTGACTTCATGTGCCTTCTCATCCAAAGTTTCCCACACCACCGCGGGAATTCTCTGCTTTCGCAGAATTGCAGCACATGTGCCTCCACCAACACCCACTGGCCTTGGTTTAATTCCCCGCAACTCTGTGATTGCGTTTGCAAGCCGTACATAAACCTCGCTCTCTGTTGAGGTGGGCGGTGCTGCTGGCTCACTGTTCACACTTTCAAAACTCACCTTAACACCGAATTTTTTCTCAATTTTTCTGCAGTTGCTGTTCACATGGGCCAATACCTCATCTAGCTTGTATTCTGGAAGAATTCGCATGTCAAAATAGAAAACATCCTGGCCTGGGATGGTGTTCACATTCGGCACATTTGCTTCCTTCTTCGTCACTTCAAATGTTGAAGTTGCTGGCTCAAAGATTTTGTTTCTAGCGTTGAATTTTCTTTTCAAGCTTCGATCAAGAGCACAAATAAGATTCGCACCGGCACGATGGGCATTTATTCCCGTATCTGGTCGTGAGCCATGAGTTTGCTTTCCTATGATGCTAAACTTAAGCCAGAGTATAGATTTTTCTGCAACTTCTATAACGCTTCCATCACTATTGCCATAATCGGGCACTACTGCCATATCCTTTGGTGAAAAGATATCTTGAGTGGCGAGAAACTTGAGACCGTAAACACTGCCCTGCTCTTCATCTGCTGCAAAAACAAGTCCCATGTTGTACTCAGGAACCAGATTCAGGTCTTTCAAGATTTTTGCAGCCATTATCGTGGAGACAATGGCCTGACCATTGTCCTCTGTTCCTCGTCCATAAAGCTTTCCATCTTTTTCAGTACACTCATACGGCGGTGTTTCCCATTTTGCAAGGTCTCCAGGTGGCACAATATCCAGATGAGAGATGAACCATATTGTTCTTTCCCTGTTTTTTCCATAGAGTTTTGCCACGATGTTAGGGCGATAGTTGTTGCTTACCCGTACATCCTTCGCATCATACCAGTTAAGTTCATCGAACCCCATCTTATCCAAATAATTTATTAGAAACTTTGCTTTAGTGTACTCTCCGTCTCCACCGTTCTCCGGTGCAATTGCGGGAATTGCAACTAACCTTCGCATTAACTCAATGCTCTCAGCCCTTAGCCCCTCTGCGGATGCAGTTATTTCGGGTGGCATCACTCTTCCCCTGAGCTAATCAGTTTCAAAAACTCTCTTGCGGTTTCAAGTTTCTTCTTCTTTGGCTGGGGATATTCTTCCTTTAGAATCTTAATTTCTTCATCCTTTGCGAGTTCTGCACGCCAGGCCTTTATCTTTGTTTTTGCCCTCTGAATTGCTTTTTCAAATTCGTTTTCGTAACATGCAGAACAGAGAGGGGATGGTAAGGTCTCAGGAAAGTGAGCTACATCTACAAACCACCTTGTTTCAGTATAAAATCTATAACGGTAATGCACATCCACAGTGATTTTATCAGGTTCGGGAGGAACATGGGGTTCTTGGCATTGTTCACAAAATTCGTTTCCACACACAGAACACTTGTGTCTCCTGTTTTCTAGGGTTATGATGTTGCCACATTTCATGCATCTATCCACATTTTCCTGGGGTGCTCCTGGTGCCTTCACATTTATTGGTGACCCACAACCAAGACAGAACACTCTTTCCAGGTTATCTGGGGCATCTACTTCCATACCGCATTTGGGACATTTTACTTTGATTGTCGCCATTTTCCCAAGCTCCCACATGGCATAGGCAACCATGTAGATAAAATTTTTGGATGTATAATTCACAGTATGGTGCGTCATGAAGAGTGATAAAATTTCACATTTATTGAATAGGATAATCGGATGATACTACAATAAACCAAAAAACTGTTATATATTGCAAGAGCATTGGCTTTTTGTGGCGATAGAAAAATTTCCACCAGTGTTTGTGGGTAGAGAGAAAGAGGTTGCTGTATTAAAGAAAGTAATGGAAGATTGTAAGGCGGGAAGAGGCAGCACTGTTTTGATTGCTGGTGATATTGGCACAGGTAAAACAAGGTTGGCAGAGGAGTTTGCGGAAATTTGCGAAAAAGAGGGCTTTGTAGTGCTGAGCTCAATGTGTCTGGGCACCAGTGAGCCCGCTTACCTTCCCGTTGTCAGCACACTTGAAAACTATGCAAAAAAATCTCGAGAGGAGAAAGACACCTATGTGCCGGTCGGACTTGCTGGGTTTCAACCGCTGGAGATTGAGGAAAGAACTCCGAATGGGATGACAAAGGAGAGAACAAGAATGCTCGAGTATTTGCTCCAGCAGTTTGTTGGAATTGCAAAAAAGCAAGCAGTGCTGTTTATAATAGATGACCTCCATCTTGCTGACTCTGCAACCCTCGCGTTTTTTCATTATCTGGCGAGAAACATAAGAAACGAAAGAATAATTGCTTTAGCAACCTATGTGGAGAAGTATGCTACTGTAGAAACTCTTTTTGCGGAAACCTTGCGAAACATTAACATAGAGAGAGTTGCCACACAGATAAAGCTGGAGAACTTTGGTGAGAAAGAGGTGGAGGCAATTGTTGAACAGCTTGGATTCCCACAGCCAGAAGAGATTACAAATTACATTTACGATAGAACCTCTGGAAATCCTTTCTTTGTAGTCGAATTTTTAGCAGCGATGAGAAGTGCGAGAGTAAATGATATTGAGGCAATTAAAAGGATGACACTACCAGAGAGTGTGAAAGAGATTGTGAAGTTCCTTGTGTTGAGGTTGGATGAAAGGGTAAGGAGTGTTTTATCACGCTGTGCGATTCTGGGAAGGGTATTTGAGTATAAAGTGCTGGCGGAACTCTTGGACTTGACCGAAGAAGAGTTATTGGATTCTATTGAGCTACTCTTGAACCAGAATTTTTTGGTGGAAACAGGAGAACTGGAGGAGGGATATAAATTCGTGAACAATACCATACATGAGGTAATATATGAGGAATTAACTGGTGCTCGAAAAAGATACATGCACCTGAAGGCTGGAGAAGTTCTAGAGAAATATCATGGCACAGATGAAAGATTCTGGCCTGCGATAGCCCATCATTACAGAGAAGGAGGTAACAATACCAAGTTTGTGGAGTTTGCTGTGAAAGCTGGAAGAAGTGCGGCGAAAAAATTCGCAAATACGGAAGCGGCAGCATTTCTTGGGGAAGCGATTAAGTTCCTTGGAGAAACTGGTGCGGAAAGACGGCAAAAAATTGAGGTTCTCTTGGAGCTTGCAGAGGTGCTAGAGGTGGAAGGTAAATTTGAGGATGCACTTGAGTTGTTGGGTAAAAGGCGGGAGTATGCAATTTTAGAAGAGCCATTGGAGGCAGGAAGAACACATAGAAAGATGGCAGAAATCTACACTACTAAAGGAGAATACGAGAATGCATTACGGGAAGTGGAAAAAGCGGTAGAGATTCTCATGGGGAAATCTGAAGGGAAACTTGAACTTGCGAGGGTATGGAGCACCAAGGCACATATATATGAGCGTAAAGGAGAGTATAAAAATGGGATTGAATGGCAGGAGAGAGCGCTGAAAGTGTTTGAGACCATGGAAAGAGAAAAAGATACTGCAAATGCATTACACCGAATCGGTACATGTTATGCCTACCTGGGAGAATCTGAGAAAGCACTTCAATATCTTAAAAGAGCCCTCGAAATAAGAGAAAAAATCAACGATGTAAGAGGAGTTGCCGGGGCATACAACAACATTGGACTGATTTATGACCAGATTGGAGAGCATGAGAAAGCTTTGGAGTTCTTCCAGAAAGGGCTTTCCCTCTATGAGCGCATCGGTGATGTATGGGGAATTGCAGTGATTTACAACAACATGGGAGTAATTTACGATTATAGAGGGGAATATGAAAAGGCACTGGAATTTTATCAGAAATCTCTTGCTATAAAAGAGAGAATTGGAGACCTGAGAGGAATTGCAGCTTGTTATGATAACATTGGGATGATATATAAGATGAAGGGAGATTTTGAGAAGGGTTTGGAGTATCATCTGAGGAGCTTAACGCTGGAAGAACGAATTGGCGACCTCAGGGGTATCGGAATCTCGTACAGTAGCCTGGGGGAAACATACTATCAAAAAGGAGAGTATGAGAAGGCGCTGGAGTTTTATCAGAAAGGCCTTAGCATAAAGGAGCAAATTGGTGATTGGGCAGGTCTTTGTAGCATTTACTTTCTTCTAGGCATGCTTTTCTTTGAAATGGAAAATTACGAGAAAGCCCAGGAGTGTTTTAAAAAGGTACTTGAACTTGCCAGGCAGGTGGGTGCCCGTGGTAATGAGTGTGCCGCCATGTGTGGAATGGCAGAAATCTACATTGCAACAGGTGAACTGGGAAAAGCATTTCCGTTGCTTCAGGAGGCCTTAGAAGTTTCACTCATATTTGGAGAAAAAGACACAGTTGCTTTTGCTAAATATGTGGAGGGGAAATTTTATCTTGCAAAGGGGGAAAGGAAGAGGGCAGTTGAATCACTGAGGCAGGCACTTACAATGTACGAGAAAATTGGAAGACATGACTATTCCTATTACAGAATTCTGTTTGAGCTTGGTAGGAGTACGGCGGATAAAGATGCGATTGCAAAAGTCCTGCAATTTTTTGAGAGCATAGGGAACAGAGCATGGGTTGAGAAAGCAAGGACTGAGATTTCAAAAATTTAAGGCAGAGTAAAAAAGTGGAAAAAATGTTTTAGTTCTCTATCACGAATTGGAGTTGGTAGTATGTCCCGTAGTCACTTATAATGGGGTAGCGGTAGCCGAAGTAACCACCACTCTTTTTCACCGGGTCTGCGTTTATCCAGCCCTTTCCGTTGATATAGAAATAACCCCAGACATGCCCATAGGCACCGCTTGAGAATTGACAGTAGGCATGGCGATAGAGTGCAGGAATTCCAACTGCCCTTGCTAGCGCATTCTCTGCGTTAGCATGGTCGCAGCAGTTGATTGAACTTGCTTCAAAGATTGCCCTGTATGCTCCATACCTGGTGTTGTAATAGAACGCATAACCCTTGTTGTCTCTCACCCATGAATAGATCGCTTCTCCTGATTTATACATTGCCTCATTTGGATTCATCGTGCCGTTGTTTGCTTGATTTGAGTAACTACATATGATGCTCATAGCAAGATTGAGTATGGCACCATTTGTTGCCTGGCAGTTCACGGTTGCACCCGTATATTGAGAATAGGCATCTGTCTTGAAGCCGGGCACTGGTTTTACATAGGCAAGCGTGGGCAGCATTCCATTGTAGTAGTACCATCTGACAACCCTTGCATTGATGTAAAGAATCTCCCACATTCTTATCTTGCCCACAGCTGAATTTGCGCAATTCGGTGCGACACCGTTATTTTCAATGAATCTATAGACCCTGTACGAGATATCCACATAGTCCGGGCGTGTGAGTGAGCCAGAATACGCTTCTCCATGAGGATTTGCTGCATAGTTGCAGGAGATAATGGTGTAGCTGGAATTCGGGGAGCCAGTTGAAAGGTCGTAGACAAACTTTGAGGAGATGTAGAGCATCTGGGGCATTGGAATGTTGCCTTTGCTTGTACTCACATATTTTGGAGTCCTCAAATGCTTGTCAATGTAGTTTGCAAGCTGAATGCAGGCCTCGAAAGTTTCCTGCTTGGTCAATGAGGAGGGGTTTGGTGGAGAATTGTCAACAGAATACCTGTCAATGACCTGGTATTGTGCAGAGGTAATCGGGTATCTGAAGAAGTTGATCCCTGCAGCACCTCCAGAGAGAGCATAGTTTATGCAGGCATGGAGTTCTGTGTTACTCATGTACTGGCCATTGTCATCAAGCGCCTGAATTGCAGTCCATACTTTGCAGTTTGGATTTGTCTGCTGTGCCTTTTGACGCACATACTGGGTTACTGTACCCACCCAAGATGGTGACTGGTGATAGTTGTGGGTGTACGCCATGGGTATGAGCACATCCAGATGTTGTGCCATCTGGGCATAGTCCTGTCCATAATAGTAGGCATTGGACGCCATTTCTGGCATCACTGCAGCACCCATGATTGCATTTGGTCTGTAAGCTTTGATAATCGCAGAAACTTCCTTGCAAAAAGAGGTTATTGGATAGGTGTTTCCATATGCAGTGCCCAGATACCTTATACAGTCAAGGACAACACAATCGAATCTATGGTTCTTGGCGAGTGGAATAAATATGTTGTTTTTGAGATAAGCTCTGTAAGTATCAGAACTAGGATTGATCCAGCCACCCCAGGATTCATCGTCAAAGCATATTACCCAGGCATGAACTCTAATTCCCTTTCCATGTGCCTTCTCGTACATAGCTTCTAATAAGTCAAATCTGTAAGCACCTGAAACGCCTTTTATCAACACAAAGACATCACTAATACCATGTTTGGCAAACTCTGAGGCAAGTGTTGTTGCCCCTACATTTGCCACATCAGTACCCCAGACCCAGACACCCTTTGAGCCAACTTTAATCGCATTCAATTCTGCACTGATTGTTCCCTCCGGAACTGCTGTCTGATTGTCTTCGAATTCGTTACTCTGCGTCCCCATCCCTGAAATCTGGGGACTAGCTTGGAGGAATCCGAGCAGGAGCAGCATTACACAGCTTGTTATTGCTGTGATTGCTGCCAATTTTCGCATTTTTCCTCTTTTTATCGTTTTCATTTTTTCACCTCCTATTTTTCTTCGATTGCAAAACGGGTTTGAATGTTTTTAAAACCTCTCGGGTTATTACCTCGCTAGAATGGGGTATATCACGATGTACCATTTTCGGCATCACTTTGGGATACTGGCTGAAAATTCAAAATTAAAGCCAGGATCTATAATATCTTGCTATTGATGCTATTGATTTTTTTATTGTGGAATTCTCTCTTGTCGTTTCCATCAACTATATATATAGGTTTTCAATATCTTGGATATGGTTCCAAAGGAGAAAATTCTAGACATTCTTACTTCCTATGACCTGAAAAATCTTACAATCGCAACGGTGTGTTCTCATTCTAGCTTGCAGATTTTCAATGGTGCAAGAAAAGAGGGTTTCAAAACACTTGGCATAGCAATCGGTAAACAACCAAAGTTTTACGATGCGTTTCCACTCGGGAAGCCAGATAAATTCATTATTCTGAACTCCTACCAGGAAATACCAGACATAGTGGAAAAACTGAAAGAGGAAAATGCGATAATTATACCCCATGGTTCATTCGTTGAATACCTGGGTCATAAAAAATTTGAAGAACTTCCAATTCCCACATTCGGAAATCGAGCAGTCCTAGAATGGGAGTCAGACAGAGACAAGTCAAGGCAGTGGCTAGAAAGTGCTGGCATTGAAATGCCAATGAAGTTTGATGACCCCAGAAAAATAGACCGCCCTGTGCTTGTGAAATTCTATGGTGCGAAAGGTGGAAAGGGCTTTTTCATAGCAAAGAACTATGAAGAATTTTTAGAGGTAAATCCGCAAGAAAAATACACAATTCAGGAATATGTGATAGGAACAAGGTACTACATTCACTACTTTTACTCTCCAATAAAAGAGGATGGTTATCGGCTTTCGAAAGGAACTTTGGAATTGCTTGGCATGGATAGAAGGGACGAAGCCAACATCGATGAGGTCTACAAGGTGGGAAGCATAGAACGCCTCCGTGAGTTGGGCTGGAAGCAGACATTTGTTGTTACAGGCAATGTTGAAGTTGTGATGCGAGAATCCTTGCTTCCTAGGATTCTGGAGATGGGAGAAAGGGTTGTGGAGCGTTCCCTACAGCTCTTTGGAGGAATGATAGGACCATTCTGCCTGGAGACCATAGTGACAGATGAACTTAAAATCAAGGTGTTTGAAATTTCCGCAAGGATTGTGGCTGGAACCAATGTTGCCATTGGCGGTAGTCCCTACTCTGAACTAGTTGAGCCAGGTATGTCCACAGGGCGAAGAATAGCAAGAGAAATAAAGTTGGCAGTGGCAAATCACAAATTAGGAGAAATAATTTCGTGATTACTGGCTTGCAAAATTTTTAACGAAAAAACAGAGTGGGCATCACAAACCGCAGGGTATATATCTTCCTTCATGTATATTTTTCATACAGAGTCCTCACTGCAATACGAATGTGGTGATGGATATGCTGGGAAAAGGAGTAGTGAAGAGTGAAGGTGCGGAGGTAGTGCTTACAACAGATGAAACCTTGCTTTCAGAGTACAGAAACATACCACTTGGGCAGTTTTTCAGTTGTGTTCCAAGCGATAGGATGTTGTCCAGATTTGTCCATCGAATGCTCATGCCTAAGACATATGCGAAAGAACCAGTCCTGGATTTTGCACCGATGGGATTGAGAAGGTTTGAGGCAGCACTGGTTAGAGACATAGGAAAAGAAAATGTAGTTGTTGCTTCTCCCCAACATCTGGATAAATTCATCGGGAAGAGAACAAAAATTGTGGGAATTCACACGATGGACCCTCTCGGACTAGGCCCAGTTTCCCTAATGTTTACTACCGGTGGAAAACATACATCGTTTACAAAATTCATGTTCATGCGTGTTCTCCAGCAGCTTCCGAGGGAGCGGGATTTCAAGATGGTCATAGGCGGTTGTGGCACCTGGCAACTGGAAAATTTTCCTGAGAAAATGGGAGAACTTGGAATAGACCATGTGGTGAGTGGAGAATGCGACCACATAGCTGGAAAAGTGGTAAGGGAGATTGAAGATGGCAATGCAGACGAAATTGTTCAGATAAAGGAGCCAGCACCTCTTGAAACCATCTGTCCTAACATCGGAGCAACGATGATAGGACTTGTAGAGGTTATGAGGGGATGTGGGAGAGGGTGTAGATTCTGCCAGCCAAACATGAGAAAAGCAAGATTTATTCCATTTGAGGTTGTGAAAAATGATGTGGAAATGAATCTGAAGAAAGGTGTGAGCAAGGTCTGGATGCATTCAGACGATATATTCCTTTACAAAGTTGAAAGCAGGGAATTTTATCCGAACACGGAAGCAATCAAAGAACTGTTTTCTTTTGTGATGAACATTAAGGGAGTCACCCATGCGAATCCAACGCATGGCTCACTTGCAGCAATTGCAGCAGCACCAGAGCTAATTCCAGAGCTTTCAAAGATTTTAAGGGCTGGGCCAGATAGATGGATTGGTATTCAGCCAGGACTTGAAACTGGCTCTGGAAGATTGATGGAGAAGATAATGCCAAGGAAAACTCTACCATTTAAGCCATCAGAATGGCCTGATGTGGTTTTTAACGCTGTAAAAATTCTCAACCAGAATTACTGGCTTCCGGGGATGACCCTTATCCTTGGTTTGCCTGAGGAAACACAGGAGGATGTCGAGGAAAGTATTGCACTGATTGACAGGATGGAGAGGGAGGGCTTGCATTTCATCGTTGCACCGCTTGCATTTGTGCCTCTTGCAGCATGGAAAGAAAAGGGATTCTTTGATTTCACGAAACAATTTGATGAGACAAGGTTCAACCTGGTTTACAAATGCTGGAAACACACGATAAAGGAAATCGACACAATGTTTGACAGCGTTTCAAAACTGAAAGGTCTCACAAAACCAATGCTAGATGTGATTGCAAAGCAGGGCTCAAGGTATGTGCTCAGACACATTGAGAAATGGGGTATGAGACAGGGATTCAGGGTGAGGGTGGGTTGATAACCATTATATTCTCCTTCTCTCTTTCAAGATACATGGAACCAAAAGCAGAACTCATCAGGTTGCTGAAGGGTTGTGGTGCCCTCAAATTCGGAAAATTTATTCTTACATCTGGGAAGGAGAGCAATTACTATGTGGACATAAAGCTTGCAATCACGAAACCAGAGATTCTCTCCCTGATTGCTGATATGATGGCGGCGCATGTTGAGAATGAAAAGCTGATTGCTGGGATGGAACTGGGTGCTGTGCCACTTGCAACCGCTCTCTCGCTCAGGACCAAGAAACCATTTCTCATAATCCGCAAGGGCGAGAGGACCCATGGCACGATGAAGCAAATAGAGGGTGAGTTTGCAGCTGGTGATGAAGTTGTGCTCGTAGAAGATGTTTGCACTACTGCTGGTTCTATAGTGAAATCTGTGGATATTCTAAGAAATGCTGGGTGTGTGGTCAAAAAGGTAATCGTAGTCGTGGACAGGGAGGAGGGCGGCAACGAGGCAATCGCAACCAAAAATGTGAAACTACAAGCTCTAATCAAAGCCCATGAACTGAAAGAGGGTTAAAGCATGGAAGCGATTCTGGAAAAGGATGCGGCTATCATAAAGAACCAGTCTGAGGCATCTCAAATTTACAACAAGGGACATTTTGGTGAACCACAATCAGGCGGTTCTCTATTGCTTGACCTTTTTGAGACCGCATACCTGCTTGAATTCAAGAAATTTGAACTGAAAGATACAAGTGGAAAAACCTACACGCTCCAGGACCTTATAAACTATGGCTCTAAAAAGGAGAAGACCTTTGAGATAAAGTACATTGTCTACCGTGACATGAGGACAAGAGGTTATGTGCTGAAGAAGGGCAATGAACACATCCATTTTCTTGTGTTCTCCCGTGGAAGCATTCCCACAAAAACCCCTGCAAAATACTGGATGCTTGCAATCTCTGAGAGACAGGTTTTTGATTACGGGAAACTCAATTCAATTCTGGAGACCGCTTCCGCCCAGAGAAAAGAGGTGCTGCTTGGCGTTGTGGACGAAGAAAGTGACATCACTTATTACTCTGTGAAAAAGTCGGTGCCAAAAGGCAAGTTTGAAGAGGTAGGAAAGCCGGTGGCAACAGGAGTGTTCATTGAAGACAGGGTCATGGTGTTTGATGAAAATGAGTCCAGAGCCCTTTATTCATCAGGATTCTATGGGCATATGGTGGGCAGCCGTCTCCAACTCTCGCTCACAGAAGCATATTACCTTTGCGAGCAAGGACGTCTCAAATTGACAGATGCAAAAAGCCAGAAAGAACTAATGCTTGATGAATTTCTGAAAAAATGCAGGAAAATCCAGAAGGATTTTGATGAACGGCTCAAGGTCTATAAGGAATTGAAGGCAAGGAATTTGATTGTGAAAACTGGCTTCAAATACGGAACCCACTTTAGGGCTTATGAAGATGACCCAGACAAAACCCACGCAAAGTATCTCGTTCATGCGCTTAAGGCAAACTACAAGGGTTCATGGCCTGATATAAGTGGTGCAGTGCGTTTAGCCCATGGCGTCAGAAAAACAATTGTGTTTGCTGGCGTAGCGGAACAAGAAATAACTTATCTCTCTCTGGAAAGGACAAGACCCTAAAAATGGGGTTAAAAGAAAATTTAAGAGTATTTGAGTTTGAGCACATTTACCTGTGTCCTGCGTTCTCTTCTCCAGTGGGCATGTCTGCTGGGCCTGAGTTTCTCTGCCCCTTTACCCTTCCAGCGCAATCCCCTACCTCGCTTCCCTGCAGCGGTTAAACCCCTGTAAACCCTGCCTCTCATGGTGTTTCTTCCAATCCAATTAATTTTAGGGTCGCTCATGATTACAGGATGCCAGGGATCTACCAGAATGACTTCGAAGTACTTATGCTTGCCATCCTCTCCAACCCAGTAGGAATTAAGCACCTCTAGATTTGGATATTTCTTGTTAGCACGCTCCTCTGCAATCCAGCGTAAACTCTTCTTGACTGTCATCTTCAGGATACCCTTGTGTTTTGGCCTTCTTCCTGCTTTGATGGCTCTCTTCTGCAGATTACCCCGCCTGACTCTAACTCTCACAAGCACAAAGCCCTGCTTTGCTTTATAGCCAAGTGCCCTGGCTCTGTCAAGTCGTGTTGGTCTCTCAATTCTCGTACAGGCCTCCTGTTGTCTCCAGAGTATCATCCGTTCCTTCAGCAATTTTTCTACATAAGAGTCGTCAAGGTCCTTCCAAGCATCTCTGATGTACTGGTACATCCCTTTCATGGTGTCACATCCTGTTTAGCTTTCAGCTTACTTCATTGAAATTGCCTGCACAGGGCATGCGTCCACACAGGCCCCGCAATCTATGCAGGAATCTGGGTTTACAATCTTGGATTTCCCGTCCACTATTTCATAGACCTTCGGATCAGCAGGACATACATCCACGCAGCTGCCGCATCCAATGCATTTTTCTTCATCCACTACAGTTGGCATTTTTGACACATCCTGCACAAGTAGTGCGAATTCTCCATACACATTTTGTATATAATACTTTGTTTTAAGGTGCGGGATGCAAGGGCTTCGCTATTGGCTCTGGTGTCTGAAAAACGCCTTCTCCAAGAAAAACTGGTCTTATTGCCAGCAACCTTAGTTTACCTCATGACTTCGGAAAGTTCATAGAAAGTTTGAATAGAAAAAAATCCATCCCCGCTCTAAAATCAACCAGAGGGGATGGAATGTCAACACAACAAGTCCATATATCGTCCGAACTAAAAAAATATATCG